>DATFMH010000146.1:0-73201 GCA_035267045.1 Balneolales bacterium | reverse complement strand
TTTGGGTCTTGGACTAGGCTTGGGAATTATCATCGGTTTTATACTTGGTAAAAACGGCGTTTGCATTTGAAAAAATGATCATGCACAATTAACGTGATCCATTTTTAGAAGTATAGATAATGACTTTCCGGATGCTTCATTGTGACCAGGCTGATGGACTGGAAAAGTCTAAAATATTCTTATGAGTAAAAATTTACTCCACAAATGTGTCATTCCACATTAAATGATGATACATAACAATAGATCATTGCCTATTCCCTTTTATGAAACACTAAAATGAAATGTTAAGGTTTTTACCCGTATAGTATACAGTCTTAGTAATCTCATCCGGTAATAACTCGATATTCAAAACACGTTTAGTGGTGTTATGGTTGGTATATCCTTTCGGCGGTTTTGGTTTAACCGTTAATGTTTCATCACTATTGTGCCATTTGAAACCAGTCCATGTAGCCATACCTTTTAAATATTTTTGACTATAACCATCATCTTCATAAAGTGTGTACTGTCCGTCTGCTCCTCTAAATACTTTAATCATTAAAGGTTTGTCCACTTTTTGCCCGGTATATTGGCGAACCGGATCAAATGGTATAATTGAACCGGCACGGACATAAATGGGCATAATGGACAGGTTTACATTACGGATTATCGTTTGTCCACCATTTAATTTTTTATTGTTCCACCAATCATACCAAAGGCCTTTTGGCAGATAAACATCCCGGGATTCAGCGCCTTTTTTGTAAACCGGTGCTATCAACATCTCGCTACCCCACATAAATTGGTCACCAATACTTTTCGCTTTTGTATCGGAAGGAAATTCCAACCACATGGCACGCATTAGAGGTAATCCCTTACTTCTTGCCTGCCACGCTAACGTATAATTATAGGAAAGAAGCTGATAGCGTAAATCATCGTATTTTTGGCAGATACCTTCTATTGCCGAATTATTTAAAGAAGATACCAGTGGCTCATTCGGGCCGTTTTCAAGGGGGCCCATCGTATTTAATCCCCACCCCCAGGGTAAACGGGTCCACCACGTTTTACCATGTGCTCGAAAAGACGGACAAAACGCTCCGAATTGATACCATCTCGCATATAATTCGCCCGTTAGCTCTGAGTCAGGAAAGAATCCTCCAATATCAGATCCCCAATACGGCGATAAACTCAATGAATAGTTTATTCCAACCGCAATTTGTGTTTGAAGTGTTTTCCAGGAAGATTGTGTATCGCCTGACCATACCCATCCACCCCATTTATCAATCCCGAGATATCCGTTTCTGTGCAAACTCCAGGGACGGATACCAGGTTTCGTGGAAAGTGGGCCCTGGTAATACATTTTTTGACGTTCCATACGTTCAAACAAATTGAACCAATCCCCTTCATCCGGCCAAAAAGCATCTACACCTGCTCTTACCAAAGGTATATGCTCTTTCCAGTAGTGTTCAATATGTGAATTATCTATGGTATGACCAGGTTTGGGCGGAATTGAACCGTACAGTGTTGGTAATTTATCGCGATCCCACGGAACCATATGCAATACTACTTTAACATGTCGTTCGTGCAGGTCGGATATTACTTCTGATGGCTTCTTGTTACGAAATACTTGTGGATTAAATTCAAATGATGGTTGGCTTTTATTCCATCCCCTCGGGGCAAATCCCGTACCGAGGTAAATAACAGCATCAATGGGTAGTTTTTTAGACCTGAAGGTATCGACAATATTGATCATCTGTTTATAACTCCGAATAGTTCGGTGCGATTGCATATAGCCGAGGGCCCATTCAGGCGGCATAACGGCCGGGCCGGTTAATTCCGAAACGTTTTTCATGAACTGTTTAGGATCATGAGCATCAAAAACAAAAAAATCGTATAGCCCGGGAATTATACTTTTGGGAGGTGGTAACCCTTTACCCTCATCCCGTTGTTGATTCTCCCTGTTTTGTTGTTCATAATCGTGGTTTGATGAGGTCACAGGTATAAATGTACCGTAGTCTTTATGAGTTAGGTCAACCTGTACCCATGGTGAGGCCACAAAAATCGCCCATCCTGCTGTACCTATGAGCATTGGAACAGGATTGCGTGATCCGTACGCGTTACTTTGCCAACGTGGCTGCATTTTAAAGAAACGTCCTCTGCGGTCGTACTCAATTGATCTTTTTCTCCAATCAGTATGAGGTTTTACTTTCGGTCCTCCTTCGCCCATTCCCAAAACAGGTTGATCATCAAGATTAAAAGACAAGTGTCCATTTTTATTAAAGACAATAGTCTGTACGGATTGCCCTTTCAAGTTGGTGATCTTTAAAGTTAGCGGATCAGGTATAATATCCACATATAAATCACCCACTTTCTTTTTTACAGGATTCGTTATTTCCCTTAAACGGACCTTCGGGTTTGGATATTTATAATTGTTTAATCCCGGATTGAACGGAAAATCCTTCTCATAACTGATAGGTTTGAGGGTCACACGAATACTATTCTGACCAGATTCCCGGATATCTAATTCAGCAGGTTGACCATTGGCTGTAATTTGCTGGGCTTTAAGGGATAAGGGTATTGATAACAAAAATACAAAGAAGATTTTGCATAATGTAATTTTGCCCAAATTAGAATTTCGCATTTTGTATCCGATCTTTTTTAAAGTTTATCGAAATAAACAGGGTAATCACGTTAGTTCCATCCTGATTTGCCCATAATCATTCCTAACGAGAGTTATTCCCAAGTTCCCAGACAGCTATCTGAAATTCTAATGGTTTTTTATCAAAAAACGATACTATATAACCGCTTCAGTCCGCCTCATTCTTATTCACTCATCAACGGTAATTTTATATTATGAATTAGACGGCCGATTGGATAGCGTTTATATGTTCTCTCAAAATAAGGTGATCTTTTATAAATAAAATCGAGTTGAGCCCTATGATTAGATGCAAACTTCGGGTCTGATTGCCGTTTATCTTCAAATGCTTTTTTCAATTTGGGATGTTCCTGCAACAATTTATAAGCCGTATCATCAAACACATAACTTGAAAAATATTCTTTCTGCATCAAAATGGAATCGAAAAAATTCCAGTTGAAAAATGATACGATGGATTTGGGTTCAAGTGTTTCTATTATATAGCGGTTGTCCTTCTGATTGGTATAAACGACATAATCCCCTTTGTAATACTGATAATTGACCGTATCACGTCTTAACTTTGTATCATGATGTACATAATGCGCTTCATAAGCCCGCTTCATAGTTTTATAATCGTCAATGTAATACATCTGAACCCTGATGCTGGTATCCCTGGACAAACGCTGCATTTTAACTCTATTCAATGCCAGTCTTTTTATAACTCTGCGCCAGCCCTGAGGAATTAAATAAGCAACGGGCTTTTGTACCATCTCTGTAGCTTTATAAGTATTGTAATACTTTATCTTCTTAGTATAGGGCTTGCTTTCATCATAATATAAACGCTGCTGACCGGTAACTTTGCTATTCTTATATCCGGCCCGGTATCCTTTAAAGGTTATCCTCTTATATTTCGTAGTATCCAATGACCAGTTGGTGGCAAAATTTTGCTGATGCGCAACCGCGCTGTCAGCTTCTGCCCTTATTTTACCTATTTCCTTATAATCCCTGTTAGTAATTGATAAGAGCGATTTTAATTCGGTGTAAGTCCCCCAAACCCGATCTTTAAAGGGATGAAGCATATGAGCTTCTGAAATGAAACTGATCGTGTTGAACATCGCTGCGTATCCACTTGAATAGATTGGAGTATCGAGAAATGAAACAATGCCGGAATCGGGTGTGGTTTTATAGGATTCGACATACGGCGTCATGATATATTTTGTATGATCCATCATTTTATACAAATCAGGCTTCATGACTTTCTCCAGATATTTACTCACCATCGGCTGTAACTTGTCTTTCTGGGTAGCTATCAACGTCATCGGATATTGATAATCCGCTCCGTCTGAAGTATGCGTATCAACCAAAACATCGGGATTCCACATATGAAATAATTCAGCAAAACTTTGAGCATTGAGTGTATTTTCCTTTACAAAATCGCGGTCAAGATCATAATTTCTCGCATTTCCCCGAAACCCATATCGTTTAGGACCGATTTGATTGGCCCGGCTGCAGCAGCTTCTGTTTAAGGCTCCCCCAATATTATAAACGGGAATAATGGCAACAACAACATGATCCAACAGTTTATGTAATGCAGGTTTCATCATAAGGTCACGTGCCAGCATCATAGAAGCGTCAATTCCGCAAGGTTCTCCGGGGTGGATTCCATTGTTGATAAATAAAACCCGCTTATTCGACTTTTTGATGGATTCCGGATCAAAATCCTGATCTTTTGATATTATAACCAGATGCAATGGTTTCCCGATATCCGTTTTACCATAGGAGTAAATGTGAATTTCATTAAATGCTTTTGAAAGCCTGTTATAATAATCGATGGCCTGTTGATAAGTTGCCGATTCCAGTCCATTGCTGGCCTCAAAAGGTGTAACCCACTGATTAGGCTTGTTGTGTATGGATTTTTCATGGAGGTGTGATCCCAATGGGAAATTGAGCATTAATAATATCAAAAGATTGATCATCGAAAGTAATATTAGGTTAATAGGATAAAAGCATCTCAAAATAAAAAAGTCTCGCCAACATAACTACAATTATCGGTCTGTTTAGAGGCAGTAATCACTTCATATTTCACCAATTGTCATATTTCGAAGAATGTCCGTGTAATGAGTTACCATCAGGATTTACGGGAATAAGTGATTAGCAGAATGTGTTTCATTAAGGTAATTAAACGGAAAGCGGTCAGATGGTTATAACCTTCTGACCGCTGTATTCATCATTTAAAATTAAGTTTCCCAAAATCAATTACTTGACGACCAATCGTAACTGGTTAAATCCGCCAGTTTTTTGTTGAATACGTAAAATATAATAATGGCGATAAACCATTGAACGAAACAAGTAGCGACCGAATAAGTATCGAATGGATTATACCAGGTATGGGGTGCAAAGACAGCGGCACTCTGATAAATCCACCATGTTAATAACACAACTACCTCTATGGGAACAATATATTTAATGATGATATCCCACCATTTACCCAGCACCCAGTCTTTCGGACTGGTATTGATTAGATTATTGCGGAACTCAAATACATTATGTCTGATAATGATATAAGCGATGAACGCACCTGATATCATCAGCCCTATACCCCAGACAAAATCCTGATTTTCAAAAATCTTAAGGTCCAGAGCCGAAGGTAATCCGAGGAAAAAACCGACAACACAAATAATGACTGTGGCCTTAATTCTTTTAATACCCATATCCACCAAATTTCTTGCGGCCAATTCAATCATAGATATCAGTGAACTGAAAGCTGCAAACGTAAGAGCAAGGAAAAACAGGGTTGCAAAAATACGTCCGGCCGGCATTTTCAGGAATAATTGCGGCAGCCACATGAAGGTCAAACCGGTAGATGCTGGTCCGGATGTCTTCATGATTTGCAGGATTTGAGGGTCACTCATCGTTGAACTCAAGGTACCAAAAACGGTAGAAAAGATGATAATGGCAGCCGTCAATGATACGAGGTTATTCCCGATACCTGTCTGAAATGAACTGATGGTCACCGCTTCTTTTTTCTTCATATAAGCGGCATATGTCATAATCAGCCCCCAACCGGCACCGGTATCCCATGCATTTTGCGTCAACGCCTCCAGCCATATTTTCGGCTTACTCAACATCGACCAGTCAGGCGTGAATAAATAATCAATCCCTTTTGTGCTATTGGCCAATGTCAGTGCTTTAATTAGAGATATAACAAGAATTAACACTAACAGAGGAATTAACACTTTATTTACTTTTTCAATCGATGAGATACCTTTAGCTACAATGAGTCCCCCTGTTATCGTGGATATAGCAAGACAAATCACCGGCCAGGAGGAGTTCTGAAATCCATTCCATATTACTGTTGCCTGGTGAATATTAGCCGGTAATGGCTGGGAAGCCGATATGAAAAAATAATAAATACACCACCCGGTTACGACACTGTAATAAAACATGATAGCGGTGGCGACAAAACCTACAAATGTGCCCATCCATGCAAATTTTTCACCTGCCAATTCAACAAATGATCCTATGGTACCTTTGCGTCCATTTCTACCGAGAGCATATTCAGCTATTATAAGCGGGATCGACCAGATGAAAAGAAAGACAACCCAGGCAACCAAAAATGCACCGGCACCATCAGGTCCGCCCGCCTGTGCGGCAATCCTTGGAAAACGCCAGATATTTCCCGTACCGACAGCTATACCTAACACACTGACAATTAATCCCCATCTTGAGGAAAAGCTTTCTACTTTTTGATCATTTTGACTCATAAGATTCAATCCCCTGCTTATTGACAATAATAGTGATCATAATTGATTTAGCCGTTCCTAAACCAGTTGCACGTTAAAGAATTCAAAATTATAAAACTAAAAAAATACCGACAGCTACATATCTACAAAATTAGATTTATCAATAGTAGTATTATTATCAATTTGAATAATACTTTTTTACCAAAGTGCTATTATATTAGGTAACATAATACGGGCTTAGGAATCACGAATAATTAAGCGATATCTTAATGGAATAACAAGTTGTACATTATTTTATCAAAATATTCCACTCATTTAATCGAATATTTTGCGAATACAAATAACTGTTCCTATCATTGGCTGATTAACAATATTTTTTATCAATTTTAATATATAAAGCCCATAGTTTTAACCAACTGAATTCAGATGAACAAAGACCATAAGACCTTAAACAGGCTGTTAGCTGTTTTCGTATTTTTATATGCATTCATCATTTACCTGTCCACGTTATCTCCGACAGCCAGTTTCTGGGATCCGGGTGAATTTATCGCTGTGGCACACGGTTTGGAGGTGACACACCCGCCGGGATCTCCCCTATTCTTATTATTGGGACGTCTGTTTTCCATGTTTATGCCTGCCACAAAAGTGGCGTACAGCATTAATCTCATGAGTGGTCTTGCTTCGGCATTGACCATTATGTTGCTGTATCTGATAATTATCCGTTTGATTACCGAATGGAAGGGCAATCCGGATAATTATTCATTACTTGATAAAATAAGTCTGTATTCAGGAGCTGTTATCGGAGCTTTGGCTTTTGCTGTGACCGATTCATTCTGGTTTAATGCGGTCGAAGCAGAAGTTTATGCCACATCGATGCTTTTTACTGCAATTGTTGTATGGTTAGTTCTTAAATGGGCTGAACACCACGAGGAACCAAATAACGAACGTTGGTTGATTCTGATAGCATATATGTTTGGATTAGCTGTCGGAGTGCATTTATTAAATCTGTTGGCAATATTTTTCGTGGCACTCATCATTTACTTCAAGAAATACGAATTTAATATAATATCATTTTTAGTTGCCGCCCTGATCGCCAGTGCTTCTTTTCTTCTTATTTATCCAATTACCGTTGCTGATATACCCAGTTGGGCAGGCACTGTTGAAAGTGCTACATACGGGCTCATTGCACCAAGCTTTTTCCTGTTACTTTTTCTGGCTTTAATTATAGCAGCCATCTACTACACACATAAAAAGAAGCTGAGAATTGCCAATATCGCTTTTATGTGTTATGCCATGATAATCATTGGCTATTCGAGTTATGCTCTCGTAATGATTCGTTCACAACAGGATCCTCCTATCGATGAAAACGACCCTCAAACCGTTCAGTCTTTTGTCAGTTATATCAATCGGGATCAATACGGACAAACGCCTCTCTTTACGGGATATAATTATAATAATAGCACCGGACGGATTGACCATGATAAGAAGGTCCTTTTTCCAAGAAGATATTCCGGAGAACCCAATCATTTACATAAATATGCACAATACTCGAGTGATTGGAGCTATTTCTGGGATTACCAGGTCGGACATATGTATCTGCGTTATTTTGCATGGCAGTTTATAGGTAGGCAAAGTGACATTCAGGATACGGGTATTGCAACAGGTTTTGAATCGAATAGCCGGTATAAAAACAATCCGGCCCACAATGTTTACTTTTTTCTCCCATTTATTATTGGTTTGTTTGGTATGATATTTCACTTCCAAAGAGATTGGAAGCGAGCTCTGAGTGTTTTGGCTCTGTTTATAATGACAGGTCTTGCCATCGTGGTGTTTTTGAATCAATATCCATTCCAGCCTCGTGAAAGAGATTATGCCTTTGTAGGCTCTTTCTTTGCATTTTCTATCTGGATTGGGCTTGGAGCTACCGGATTGATTGAACTCGCAAAGGATATGTTAAGTGATAACAAATGGGTTGCTTATGGTTTAGCCGGACTTTTATTTATTGCTGTTCCTTTGAACATGCTTCGTGAGAATTATCATGATCATGATCGTAGTAACCGTTATGTGGCCCCTGATTATGCCTACAATTTACTTAACTCATGTGCTCCTTATTCTATTCTCTTCACTAATGGTGATAATGATACATTTCCACTATGGTACCTGCAGGAAGTAGAACATGTAAGAACTGACGTTCGGGTTGTTTGCCTGAGTTTGCTTAATACAAAATGGTATATCAAGCAGCTTAAACATCAGTGGTCGCATCAGTCACCCCCGTTACCTATATCAATGACTGATAAGCAAATTGATCATATTGATGATAAATTTCAGTTTAACCAACAATCGGATTTCTATACGCCGCAAGACATTACGATTCCTGTTGATAAGCAGTATCTAAAAAATCGTTTTTCGGATGCAGGTAACTCAGAGAAATTTGCAAAAGAAGGCCATATAGGTATTCTGAGTGATACTTCGTATGTTCTTCATTCTCGTCAATTGGAATACAGCATACCGGTTGATTCACTCGACAATTCTGTTACCTGGCATTATCAGGGTAATCTGCTTGGCAGGGATCAGGGCGGAAACAAATTGTACTATACGCGTGTACAAGATGATTTAATTCTGAATATCCTGAAGACAAATAAATGGGCACGCCCTGTTTATTTTGCGGTTACGGTTGCTCATGATGGTCAATTGAATTTACAGTCGTATTTTCGATTAGAAGGACAGGCTTATCGTGTTGTTCCCAAAAAGAATAAGTCTCATTCTCCTTATGTGGATACAAGGATTCACGGAAACCGGCTTCGCAAATTCAAATTCCGGGGCATCAATAATCCTAAAACATATCTCGATGAAAATATCCGAAGAATGGTGGATAATTACCGGGAATTAATATCAAGCGAAGCGATGGCCTATCATTCTGCAAATAAACCTGATAGCGCCGTACACTGGCTTAAATGGGGTGAGGAACGTGTTCCTTTCACGACTGTTAAAGGGGATCCAAGTTCACAAATACGATATGCATTCAAATATGCACTTGCAGGTGATACTACAGATGCCGTACGTTTAGGTCAACAATCATATGATGATCTTAAAAGTGACCTTCAGTATTCAATGGATCAATTGGATAATCTTGAAAACAGGATCTCTAATTTGAAAGAAAAAAGCAGACAGGCACGAATGAATGCGGATCTTGATGAAAGCAGGAAATATTCGGCCGAAGCTAATAACCTGGCACAAGTCCGTCAAAATTATATACGTGACGTATACTTTTCCGCCAGTCGATTATTCGTATTACAACGAATATATTATATAGCCGGTAATGAAAATAAGGCCAAGGAAATCACGATGACAGGTGATCAAATCACTCAAAATAGAATCGGATTTCCTAAGACTGAACAAGAAAATAAAAAACTTGTTGAACGCATGTATATTAATTAGGCGATTTGATGCGTTGGTGTTACAACTTATTGTGTAAATGAAAAATCGCGACAGATGTCTATTAACTACAATTAGTATTAATTGAATGCAGTTACGTACAGACCATAAAACATTAAACAGATTATTCGCAGCTCTTGTATTTATTTATGCCTTAATCATTTATGTATCAACGCTGGCACCAACAGCGAGTTTTTGGGATCCCGGTGAATTCATTGCCGTTGCCCATGGACTGGAAATAACCCATCCGCCCGGTGCACCACTTTTTTTATTGCTGGGACACCTTTTCTCAATGTTCGCCCCGGCAAGTAAAGTCGCTCTATTTATGAATTTTATGAGCGGATTGGCTTCTGCCTTTACGGTGATGCTTCTTTACCTGATCATTGTTCTGCTTATTAAAGAATTCAAGGGAAATCCGGATGAATACTCCACTTTCGATAAAGTTGGTATGTATGCCGGTGGGATATTGGGAGCTATCACATTCGCTGTAACCGATTCATTTTGGTTCAATGCTGTTGAAAGTAACGTCTTTGCCACTTCTCTCTTCTTCCTGGCGATGGTTGTTTGGCTGGTATTGAAATGGGCGGAAAACCACGATAGTCCGTATAACGAGCGTTGGCTGGTATTGATCTCTTATATGTTTGGTTTGGCAGTAGGTGTACACCTACTTAATTTGCTGGCTATTTTCTTTGTTGTACCTATCATATATTTCAAAAAATTTGATTTTAAGATTACTACTTTTATTGTAGCGGCATTGATCGCGTCAGCTACCTTGTTATTGATTTATCCAATAACTATTTCTGAGATACCTAAACTCTCGGGATATATATCAAATGCTACATTAGGCCTCATTTCAACACCGGTATTCCTAATTTTATTTTTAGCTATCCTCGTATATGCCATCTATTACACTAATAAAAAGAATTTGCGATTGCTCAATATCGCTTTTATGTGTTATGCGATGATAGTTATAGGATTTTCCAGTTATGCACTGGTAATGATACGTTCACAGCAGAATCCACCTATCGATGAAAACGACCCTCAAACCGTTCAAGCCTTTGTTAATTACATTAACAGAACACAATATGGCAAGACCCCGCTATTTTATGGCTATGATTACAGTAACGATTTGGGTAGAATTGATCGCAGTCATAAAGTTTTATTTCCCCGACGGTATGATGGTCAGCAGCAATCGTATCTTAATAAATATGCTCAATATAACAGCGACTGGGATTTCTTCTGGAATTATCAGATCGGACACATGTACCTGCGCTATTTTGCCTGGCAGTTTATTGGAAGGCAAAGTGATATTCAGGATACTGGAGTAGCAACCGGATTTTCATCTAACAGCCGGTATAAAAATAATCCGGCTCATAACGTTTATTATTTTCTGCCATTTCTATTGGGGATAATAGGCCTCATTTTCCATTTTCAGAAAGACTGGAAGCGAGCTCTGAGTGTTCTGGCGTTATTTATAATGACGGGAATCGCCATCATTATCTATTTAAATCAATATCCGTTTCAACCACGTGAAAGGGATTATTCGTACGTAGGATCATTTTTCGCCTACTCTATATGGATAGGTATAGGTGTTACCGGATTGGTTGAACTGGCTAAAGACAGTCTTAAAAGAAATAAGTTCGTAATGTACGGACTGGTAGGACTCTGTTTTATTGCCGTACCTTTTAACATGTTGCGTGAAAATTATAATGACCATGACAGGAGTAAAAGATATGTGGCGTCCGATTATGCATATAATTTATTGAACTCCTGTGCTCCATATTCCATACTCTTTACAAATGGTGATAATGATACGTTTCCCTTATGGTACTTACAGGAAGTTCGGCATGTCAGGACCGATGTACGTGTTGTCTGTCTGAGTTTATTGGATACCAAATGGTATATCAAACAATTGCGGGACGAATGGTCGCATAAATCTCCCCCACTCCCCATTACGTTTACGAATAAACAACTTGATAAATTATCTCAGAAATTTAATTTCGATAAACCATCTGATTTTTACACACCACATCAGATAACCATCCCGGTTGATAAAAAGTATCTGAGATATCGTTTCGCGGATCCCAATGATACGGAGAAGTATGCTGAGGAAGGCCATATTGGGAAAGTTAAAAGGACCAATTATGTCCTGCGGTCACCAAAATTGGAGTATAGCATACCGATTGACTCTCTGGACAGTGTCGTAACATGGCACTATAAAGGACGTTACCTCGGACAAAATCGTTCCGGCAAGAAACTTTACTACACCATGATTCATGATGATGTAGTATTGAATATATTGAAAAATAACAAATGGGCCCGTCCCGTCTATTTCGCTGTAACGGTTGCACGTAACAGCCAATTGAATTTACAGTCCTATTTCAGGTTGCAGGGTGATGCTTATCGTGTGGTTCCTCATAAAAATCCAGGCCACAGTCCGTATGTCGATACAAAAATCAATGGTGAACGCCTCCGATCTTTTAAATTCAGAGGCTTGAATAATCCACATGTATATCTTGACGAAAATATACGCAGGATGGTCGACAATGACAGAGAGTTGATTGCCAATGAAGCAACAACGTTTCTATCGAAAAATGATCCGGACAGTGCTGTTAAATGGTTGAAATGGGGTGAAAGTAACATACCCTTCACTCATGTGCATGGTAGTCAGGGATCCATGATACGATACGCTTATAAATATGCGTTGGCCGGTGATACAGCGGATGCTGTTCGTTTAGGTGAAATGGCTTATCCCAAACTCAAATCCGAATTGGGTTATGCGATGACTGATCTTAATAAGTTAATGGCAAAAGTATCGGATTTGCAGACGGCAAGCAAAAAAGCCAGGATGAATGCCGATATTGATAAAAGCCGTAAACTGAAAGCACAGGCATCAAATCTTTCTCAAAACAGGAAAAACCTACTAAGAAATGTTTATTATGCATCCAGCAGGTTGTTTGTTCTGCAGAGAATCTATTACATATCTAATGACACAACTAAGGCTAAGGATGTTGCAACAATAGGTGACAGCCTGACTCAAAATTTAGTAGGTTTCCCGAAAACGGCTGATCAGAATAAAAAACTTATTGATCGGATGTATATTAATTAAAAGTGAATCCCTTTTTTGAATTTTATCGTATGATATAAGAGATTTATTGTTAGCTGACAGAATAGTATATTATTTTGTTGCTTAATTATACTCTCTTACAATCAATCAGGATATATTAGAATCAGCATATTATGATAAATGAATTCAGTGCTGAAAACATCGACTTAATTGGTAAAATCTTTGATACAAAGGTTAAACGAATAGGTGACGTTTCAAGATTGGAAATTGTTAATGAACAATCGGGCAGAAAATTAGCCCTTGAAATTCATATCGGTCTCGATGTGGATGGAGAAACGATGAATATGGTATCGGTATATGCCCAAAACACTTTTCTTCAGCTGCATAATTGTACCGGTTTTATTGTTAGCGACCTCTTAAACCAGGTTACTTTTTTTGGAAAAAGCCAGGGAAAAGTTTCGGGTTTGATCGTTGAAAAAGAAGCCGGTTGTAGTTTATATGCCAATGTCAATGAATCGTTGCTTACCGGTGATTTTACCAAACTCCCTACAGAAGTCATGATGTGTAGTGTCGCCTTGTCGTTAACGGATACTATTGATCTCGATGGTTTTAGTTTTGATGAGGATTAAATAACTCAATTCTCATATTTGAAACCTTTTTATATGACTCATAAACCAGCATCCGGAATCATAAATCTGTTTAATGAGACAAACCTGGATGTTCCCATTAATGAAAAGGAAGCTCAAAACGTACTTTCATCTGTGAGTGTTGGAGAATCCCGATCATTTAATTTCGTGGAACTTGTTTATGTTGATGAGGAAGGGATTATTGATGTAAACAGCAAATATCTTAACAGGGATTACGTAACTGATATAATCTCTTTTCACTATACCGAAGATGAAGCGGAGAGTATTGAGGGTACTTTATATTGTTGTGCACCACGGATATTTGAACAAGCAAAAGAATTTGAGCAACCCGTTAAGACTGAGTTTTTTCGTATATTGGTGCATGGATTACTGCATTTGATAGGTTATGATGACCAAACGGAGTCAGAAATACAATTGATGCATGGAAAAGAAAATTATTATCTGAATTTATTGAAGATGCCTTATGAGGAATAACGTTATTGATATTATTATTTATTTGATAGAGCATATCCAGGTTGGTGAGCATATTAATGATATCGATTTAAATACGTTTAAACAATATGACCGATCGGAAATAAGTGCTGCCTATTCATGGGTTCTGCAAAAAAATGATTCCGGTGAACTGGATAAGATGATTAAACGGAATAAAATCATCGGAACGAATAAATATCCTCATCGTATCCTGCATATTGCTGAACGAATGGTAATAACTACGGAAGCCTATGGTTTTTTATTGGAGTTAATGAATATCGGGCTACTTGACTATGAATCGATGGAAAAAATCATTGAAAAAGTCATGCTACATTCTACGGAACGTGTTTCTCTGAATAAAATTAAGGAAGTCGTAACACACATGTTTTTTGAAAATGACGGTAATCCTTTCAAACCTTCCGATTTGCTTCGGGGCGATGAATCTATCAACTAATAATTTTCCTATTCGGAATTAATTCGATTTTGGCAATAACTCATCGTTATACCCTTCTTATTGTTGAGTCCCCCACTATTGCCCATATTATCCGAAAATTCAATATACCTTACCTGGAAGTTATTGCAACTGGAGGTTTCTGCTGGTACCCGAGATATAATTGGGAAAACGACCGGCTAACATACCAAGCGGACCCTGCTAAACGTGATATACGAAAAGAAATAAAAACCAAAGCACATTATGCTGATCGTATCATTATCGCTACCGATACGGATTCTGCCGGGGAATTTATAGCATTCACTATTAGCAGATATTTAAAAAGACATCAATTGCTCAGGGGACATCTTCAAACCCTTTCAAAATCTTCAGTCCTCGAGATACTGGAACATGTACAACCTTATGAAGAGCATAATGTTATAGGTTTAAAAAATCGTTTTATATGTAACCTGCTCATTCAAAAAAAGATGCAGCATAGGTTGGGTAAATTGGCCTGGATCAAATTATTAACGCTGAACTTGTTCAATAATGGCATACATACACGTTTTTTCCTTGAAAATGATCCATTGAATCCTGCAGTCATAGAATCAGAGCAAACGGCGCCTATCTCGATACATGATAAATTACAAGTGAATGATGTCTCGATTAATAAGCGCTATTCAATAAAGAATCCGTGGAATACTGCTGATATCCTCCAAAATCTGCATTCACCTGACATATCCTACCGTCAACTTCAAGATGATTTAAATCATCTTTTCACACTCATTCCGGAAGATTTACATAACGGGTTGATCAGTTATCCCCGAACACAGGCTACCGGATATTATGAACAGACATGGTATAGCCATTATCAAAACTGGATAAAGACTCATTCTCCGGAAACATTTCTACCCAATTCCTTATGGCAGCGTCTGGATGATTATTATCCTCATGAAAGTATTCATCCAATTAGCATAGAAATTATCCCTTCTGAAGTCAGGCCGCTCATTCGTAAAAAGTATTACGATATTTATCATAAAATATATGATCATCATATTAAGATCTTGCAGATGCCGGAACAGCATGAGTATTATATATATCAATTGAATAACAATTCACGAAATTATCCAATTAATGTCTTCTCCAGCTCACTTCTTAAAATAGGTGATGAAATTCAACCTGTAATACGCATCTCTGATTATTTGAATTATCTTACAGATTATAAATCAGCACGACCCTCCGGTTACGGGGCTATACTTGATACACTATTAGAAGATGGTTGGATTACAATAAAAAGTTCATGCATATTTCCCAATCAGGATATGTTGGCTAAATTTTCTTCTCAGTTCATTTCTAAACCTAATTTGCTTTCAGATTCTCTTACTTATATTAAAAACAGTGTATATACCGATATAAAATGGCCTGACTCAAAACTTTTAGATGTTATACAACGTATTACGTCTATGTTACGTTTATCATAAATGAACATTATGATTTGCATAGTTATATGGATAAGGATAGAACAATAGAAATAGAAGATCAGTCTTCAGGTGTTAACGGAGTTCAAACGACGGATAACGAGGATAACGAGGAAAAAAGCTATCTTCAAAGTATCTGGGAGTTATTCGTGAAATATGGTCCGGAGAGTGATCATGATGATAAATCCGGATCAAACGGACAGAATTCGAATCTAAACAGACAACGGTATGGGCACCCTTTTTGGATGAAACTGCTCCTTACCTACCCCTATATTCTTATAGCTTTCTTTATTTTTTCCTTTTTCTGGGATTTCCCCAATTATCATTTCATTCTCGCCGGTTTTAATTACAAACTCGATGGAATCATAAGGATAATATCTGTTAGCGGACTTATTGGGTATGGTACAAACTGGTTAGCTATTACCATGTTGTTCCGTCCATTGAAAAAACGTCCTGTTTTGGGTCAGGGACTCATCCCCTCTCAAAAACCACGTATAGCCTATCGATTAGCCGAGGCGGTATCTCGTGATCTCATCAATCCCGAGATAATAAAAGAAAAGATATCGGATACGGATATCATAACAACCTACCGAAAGAAATCGTTACATTATCTTCAAAAGATTGTTGAAAATGATGATTTCAGGGATGAATTAAAGCAATTGATCATTTGGTATATACGTGATCGTATGAATGATGACGATTTCCGCCAATCATTAGCCGATGGTATTATCAATCAATTAGATTCAGCCGTTGAAGAAAACAGTTTTGAAAAATTAGCCCTGAAAGCTTACCGGTTAATACGCGGACGGGAAGCCGAAAAAATGATCGACGAAGCTCTACGAAAGATACCGGATCAACTGGTAGATGAAATGTACCGAATCGATGATGTACTCGACCAGTTGCCGGAAACGATAGAATATCATAGCGATAATATAGAATCATTGGTAACACAACTTATCTTTACGATGATCAATGAGTTGGATGTACGTGAGCTTATCGAAGAAAATATTTTAAAACTGGATGAAAGTCGTCTCGAGATGTTGATTAAAGGTACCACCAATGAACAATTGCAATATATTCAATATCTGGGTGCCGTTTTAGGTACCATTGGCGGTTTGGTGATCTGGGCTCCAATCTTATCAGTCATCGTCTTTTCAACCATTACCGTTGCTCTTATTTCTGCCGATTCCATACTCTATAACATGAAAACGGAAATTTAGTTGTTGAGTTATTAGAATTGGCATTCCCAACGAAAACGTTGGGAACGAGGAGGAAAAGCAACCCTACTTTGTCATTCCCTGTCAAGCGAGGAATGACTATACTAAGAGCTTGAAGTAAAGGTTTATAAACGAACCAAAAGTATTCTGCTCCAAAACCGTTATCGAATGTCATGCCTCCGAAAAAGCATCGGAGCACTGCCGGCCCCGATCGGGCATCCGGAAAGGTTTTGAATATACTTACAACCGCAAGCTATCTTGCAGATGTGTTTATAAGGGTATATAGTTATAATTGTTAAATGATCGAAGCGATAAAAATATTATTCAAACCTCACGTTAAATATTACCGCTGATACTTATGTGAACCTTCGCATTTGAAAAGGAATCTTCCGGTGATTTGGCATATGTAAACTTCAACTGACCCAATCGGGTATGAAACGAAAAACCTATTCCATACGAATGCAGCCATCCTACTTGTTTAGCCATTGTTTTATCTCTAATGGTTAATCGTGGACGCAAATATGTACCATCCGCACCAAATACAAAAGCATAACTAGTCGGATCCAACAGATAACGATATTCAACATCCCCCCATAGCATCCTCGATGCTTTAAACTGATCTTCCCGATATCCCCTGAATGAATTTGCTCCACCAAAACGGTATAGGTCGCTTTCTGTAAAATATTTTGACTCAATGAAATAACCATGAATAGAAAATGTTAACACCTGCCGCCTAAAAGGGTTGAAATATGGCTGAAGATCAAAATGTAATATCTTCTGAGGTATTCTCGCATCGGTAGTATCCTGAATAAATCTGTTATCCGATATTCGTTTTACTCCTGTTTCAATTTTAATGGTTAACTTAACTCCCCTTTGCGGAACTAAAAGATTATCAATGTTTTGATAGGATAGGCCAAGTCCACCGAAAACAGCATTGCCATCAAGAACAGCAGGTGGATTAGCAATATTGGCATTAGTCGCGACAACCTGGCGACGAACACTTGCCGATATCTGTGTAGCTGAATTTAGATTATAGGTGCTCTGTAAAGTTAAATCCCGAATTTGATAAGTGGTATCCTGTTGTAAAAAATGAAAATTTCCGCCTATACCAAACGGAATATTAAAGAGCCAATTTTTATGATATCCGATATTTAGCTTCGTAACATATTTCTGCAGACGATTAAATGAAAGCTGTAATTTACTGCCATTCCATATGGCATTTCGCAAAAGCAGGTCACCGTTGCCTACAATCGTCCCACCACCGTTTGGTTTGGGTACATATCCGACTAATAAATCAAATGCATTTGGATTTTTCTCATCAACTTTGTATTGGATATAATATTGACCCTCTCTCTCTATGACATTACCAGTACTCACTGATTCGAACAGATCAGAGTTTTGTAAGTTTAAACGTCCCATTTCGAGAACATGAGGAGTAGCAAAAGATGAATCTCTTATACCAGTTATCTTTGCCAGGTACTTCGGATCGTTCTTCTTCACATTTGAAATAATCACACCACTTATAATGACTTTAGGCCCGCTATCAACTTTCAGATTGATATTTACCTCCTCCGGATTCGATTTAAGTTCAATATGTGCTATATCAATCCTGACTAATGGATATCCTGCCTCTTCATATATTTTTATCAGGCGATTTATATCCTCTTCCAATTCCTTCTGACTATAACCCTTCCCTTTCTTAAGGTATTCAGGGTGCCAATCCGCAAGAATACCCGTAGAATCCTTTGTGGTATTATTTAATACAATACTACCGGTGATGTATCGGCTATTTCGTGTAGTAAAAAATTTATATTCTGATTGTCTACCGTTTTTAGTAATCCTTTCCGAATCAATAGAACCGGAAAAAAAGCCGGAATAGTAGAATTGATGCAGAATATAACTACGGATATGTGGTAAGATGATTGATGTATCCCGTACAGAAGTTTTTGAAAGACTGTCCGGTAATCGTTGCCGATGCCCGCTCACTAACCAGGATATCTGAATTTTATCAGCACTTACCGAATTTTGGGAATAGGCTGGTTGAAATACAACCGTAATCCACAATAGCATAAAAAAAAGGTATGAAAGTCGATTTTTCATACCTTAATATCCTATCTGATTACCTTACTGTAAAGTGATATTATGTTCACTTTATTACTTTATAATATCTTTCACAAAATTTGGCAATGCGAAAGAACCTGTATGCATTTCTAAATTATAATACCTTAAAGAATTTTCAAATACCCTGCATCCTTTTTTAACTCTATCAATAACAGATTGTTCATGTGGATCTATTCCTTTAGCGGCATATGCCATCGACCACATTCCTGTCGGGTATAAAGGAATAAAAGCCAGATAGAGTTTGGATACATCGAATGTATTATTCAGTGCCTGGCTCACCTGTCGAATACTGTCATGATAACTGTCTACCCAGGGACTTTCCGTTTGAGCCGTCAATACCCCATTTTCGGTTAATGCATTATGACAATACTCAAAAAACTGCTGCTGAAATAATCCTTCGGCCGGCCCGACCGGATCCGAGCCGTCAATGACGATAACATCATAGGTATTACCGGCTTTTTTGACGAAAGCTATACCATCATCGTATATAACATTCAGTTTGGGATTATCGAAATCACCTACATCAGGCAGAAATTGTTTGGATGCACGTACTACCGTTTCATCAATTTCAACCATATCAACCTGTTTTACATGCTGATGTTTCAATATTTCACGGGCACTTCCCCCGTCTCCACCCCCTATAATTAATACTTTTTCAGGATGTGGATGACTAAACATGGCAACATGCGTTAACATTTCATGATAGACAAATTCATCTTTTTCAGACAGCATAACCATGCCATCTATAGTCATCATGTTACCCCATGTATCCGTTTCATATACCTCCACCAATTGATATGGTGATTGTTCGGAAAAAAGGAGTTTATGAAGTCCTACAGTTAAACCAGTTGTCTTATGATAATACTCATTATAAATTAAAGACATCGATATCCCTCAATTATTCATACCAGAGAACGGCTCCGGCAAAAACAGCACCACATTTTTTAACAATGTGCTCTATTCCAACCGATTTCACCTCTTTAAGTTTTCTTTTACGATAATCAAAAGCATCGATAACCATTTGACGCACTTTGTCTTCTACGACATCCAGTGTAGTTGCATCTTCGTATTCCATAATGACTCCCGGTAACGCAGGATCTTCCGGAATTCCGACAGCAATTGCTGCTGAAATAACTTCTCCCGAAATTTTCGATTCGTAAGAAGCATAAGCGATAGGTATTAAACTACCGCCGGGCAAGGAAACTTCGCGTACCTGTTTGCAATTAGGAGGTACAATACTACTCATCCTCATTAAATTGGTGTCTCCTACACCTGCATTTAATAAAGCATTATCAAAGGCATTTAATGGCATTGTCCCCTCCGCTGCTCCTTTAACAAGGCAATATATATTCGGTGTCCTGACCATAAGAGAATTACTCAGATCAATATCAGGTTGTATATTCATCGACTGTAAAAAATATCCGTAATTAATTAATAAATAGAATTTATTTTTTCGGCATCTCTGGGTTTAAAAAGAAGTTCTTCACCTGGTCCGCGTTTGAACATACCTCTTTTTAATTCCATACTGGAAACATTTTCGGATTTAAAGGCATCTTTCAAATATTCCTGTATAATCCATGGATCTATAGTGTCGCCACAAGTAAATATATCTACTGCAGCGTAACCGTATTCCGGCCATGTATGTATGGCAACATGTGATTCAGCGATTACCACTGTACCGCTTACACCGTGCGGACTAAACTTATGAAAATTGTGGGAGATAATGCTTGCCTTCGACTTTTTAGTGCCTGTCAACAAGATTTCCTCAACCTCAGCAACGTCATTAATGACTTCAGTGTCGCAGTCGTAATATTCTACAAGAATTTGTCTACCTAATGCTTTCATTGACCTTACATACTTACACTTTCGTGTTTGTTAATTGAAAAATCCGTGAATTCACATTAATTCCCGGCGTTTATACGAAAAAATGCAACCCTGCATACATATTATTGTAACTACACTATTTGTATGCGGCCGCATTTATGTTCCAGACCTAAAACTGGTTTTTAGAATGCTTAATTATATTCTGTTTCTCTTCCTTCAATATCTTTGACGCATAAATCCTATTTTGAGAACTGTTTTAATGCCAATTTTGTTTAATAATATTGACCTGTTTAAAAAAAACTTTCTAATATAAGATTATTGGAAATTAGTATGTTAAAAAAATAACTTACTCTTGATTATTTATTGTTCCAATTTACTAATGTTTAAAACATCATCATATAAAAAACAGTTCAATAATCTTCAAATATGCAAATGATAATCATTTGTGTACGAATTTTTTAATGTATACAAAATAGAAATTTTTCTAATAAAATAGATGATCACTACGAAAAAAAAGTTATCCCAAAAAGAAGCTGTCTCGATACATCGGAAATTATTACTTCCCCGCCGGATTGAAGAAAAAATGCTTAAACTTCTACGGCAAAACAGAATTAGTAAATGGTTCTCAGGAATTGGTCAGGAGGCAATTGCTGTCGGTGCCACACTTGCTGTATCTGACCGGGATTATATTCTTCCAATGCACCGTAACCTCGGCGTGTTTACTACGAGAGAGGTCCCACTCTATAATTTATTCTGCCAATTACTGGGAAAAGAAGATGGTTATTCTAACGGGCGTGAACGTTCGTTTCATTTCGGTACTCTTGAACACCGGATTATTGGAATGATATCTCACCTGGCTGCCATGATGCCTGTTGCAGATGGATTGGCTCTTGCTTCCAAAATGAAGGATGAGGGTTTTGTAGCATTAAGTTTCAGCGGTGACGGAGCTTCAAGTGAAGGTGATTTTCATGAAGCGATTAATCTTGCTTCTGTTTGGGAGTTACCGGTCATCTTTTTAGTGGAAAATAACGGATATGGACTTTCAACTCCCATAAAAGAACAATTTGCATGTGATGATCTGGCAGATCGTGCCCCGGGTTATGGTATCGAGGGGATGAAAATTGATGGAAATAATATTTTTGAGGTTATTGATGGCCTCACTTATGCACGAGAAAAAGTGTTTAATGAAGGGAAACCTATTCTTGTAGAAGCCAAAACATTCAGAATGCGTGGTCATGAAGAGGCATCCGGCACAGCTTATGTCCCCGATGAATTATTCGAAGAATGGGGTAAAAAAGACCCCATAAAAAGATTGGAGCATTGGCTGATTGAAAATAAGTACCTCAACGAATCAGAACTTGAGAAGATATATGATGAGGTTGATGAATCATTTCAGCCTGATCTTCAAAAAGCACTTGAGGCGCCTTTCCCCGAACCGGACGAAGATCGTGAATCTAAAGCGATATGGGGACCAATTCCCAAAAACATACTTAGCAGAACTACCCAAAATGGCAAATCTTCAACCAAGCGTTATATAGATGCTATTACCAAAGGCCTTGAACAGGCTTTTGACGAAGATGGTTCCTATTTAATTATGGGACAGGATATTGCCGGGTACGGTGGTGTATTTAAAGTGACCAAAGGATTTCTTGATAAATACGGAAATGAACGGGTTCGTAATACGCCTATTATTGAATCGGGGGCTCTTGGTGCTGCCTATGGGCTTGCACTCGAAGGATTTAAGCCCGTTGTTGAAATGCAGTTTTCTGATTTTATCACTTGTGGATATAATCAAATTGTCAATAATCTTGCAAAATCACATTATCGTTGGTCCCCACCTGTTAATGTCACTATCCGCTGTCCTAACGGTGGTGGTGTGGGAGCCGGTCCTTTTCATTCCACTTGTCCCGAAAGCTGGTTTATGCAACATCCAGGGCTCAAAATTGCCGTACCGGGTACTGTTGAGGATGCACATATATTAACCTATAGCGCTCTTCTTGACCCAAATCCCGTAATAGTGTTCGAACACAAAAAATTATATCGAAGTCTTAAGGCTGAAACACCGGATCATGTGTCGTTTGAACCCCTGGGAAAAGCCAAAATACGTCGTGAAGGTTCTGATGCAACAATTATCACTTACGGCATGGGTTTACAGTGGGCCCTTGAAATAGCTGAGCAATATGCTCATGAAAAAGATATTAATCTGGAAGTACTGGATTTGAGAACACTGGTACCTGTTGATTTTGAAACTATATCAGAATCACTTAGTAAAACCAATAAAGCATTACTTTTACAGGAACCTGGTCTGACGATGGGTCCTATGAGTGAAATATCATCGTTGATTACCGAACATTGTTTCGAGTATTTGGATGCACCTGTTATGCGATGTGCCTCACTCGATACCCCTGTTCCGACCTCGGCCCCGCTTGAAAAACATTACCTGGCTAATGCAAGATTGGATCAAACACTGCAAAAACTGCTGGCCTATTGAAAATTGCTTGAATGGGTCGAATCTAAAGTATTCGATTAGGGGAAGGGCTAAACAGATCAAACATTAATGATTACAATAAAATCAAGTATGATTGTAAACATACTTGATTATTTTTCCGGATGTCCGATCAGGCCAGCATGACGTCTAAGGATGGTGATGATATGGTGTGGTATCTTTTGTATCGGGTTATTAGCGTTTTCAACACCTTCCAACGGCGTCAATCTCCACCGCGAAGGGATTGCGCTTTTCATTTAAATCCGCCTATTTGATATGAAAGGTGATACGCACTTATTTTCTCTATGCGCCATACCCCTCTAAATACGTTGCTTAACTGCTATGAACTTTGGATAAGAAAAACACGATCATTTTAAAGTCACATAATTTTCGAAATTGTAAAAAACATAATGGAAGAAGGATCCATTTTACTAAATCCTTTAATAGCTTTATCGGCATCCAATAATGCTTCAAAAATGCGGGGCATCTCATTACTTTTATATGCCCTGGCATCTTTCATGAGATTATTGAAATAAAATTTATTCGATATGCCTACTTTCTTTTGTATCTGATCGGGTGTCAGTCCACGTTCTTTTAATCTGAGAATCTGCCAGATATTCGAATACATGCTATAGAAGAAACTGACAGTCCTGATAACTTCACCCGTTATAGAATCGGACATCTGAAGAATTTTATCGGCTATAAAGAGGGCTTTCTCTTTGTTTTTTTGAACAATCGCATCCTTCAATTCAAATATGGAGTATTCTTTGGATATGCCAACAAGTTCACGGATATCATCCTGTGTAATCTGTTCCCCTTCTTTTTTAAAGGTACACAGTTTGTCAATTTCAGAAGTAAGTTGCAGTAAATTATCACCAACGAATTGTGCCAGGTATTGTGCCGCTGCGGGATCAAATTGTTTCTTATGAGTAACTTGTGTCCACTCTATAATCCATTCCGGTAATCGATATTCAGGCACAGAATTAAATTCAAAATAACCAACCGATTTGTTTTTCTTTATAGCTTTCCCCAACCGTGTATTACCACTCGGTTTCTTTTCATCGATCATAACCAGGAGTGTATTAGGGTTAGGTTGTTCGAAATATGGTATCAGGTCGTCCATATTATTCGGTTGATCATCACTAATTTCTCTTTTTTTAGCTAATCCAAAGAAATCACGAATAATGACAACCCTCTTTTCAGCCATCATGGGAAAACTACGGCAGACAGAAACGATACGATCTGTATTCGTATCCTGACCATATAATATATCTAAGTTGAAATCACGCTGATCCGGCGGGACACGTGAAACAACGCCTTCCTGAATCCTGTCCAGGAAGAAGACCTCTTCCCCACAACAAAAATATACGGGTTTGGCATTACCCGACTTGAGCTCACTGACCAGACCCCTGAATATTTCTATGCTGGTTTTTTTTGCCATCTTAGTTTCCGGGTTTAAGTTCTATGGATATAAACGGCCGAGTAATCGTGGAAATGGAATAGTCTCCCTGACGTGCTCGAGGCCACAAATCCAGGCCACGGTTCTTTCCAATCCAAGACCGAATCCTGAATGCGGCACAGATCCATACCTCCGTAAATCGAGATACCATTTAAATGCTTCTTCAGGCAGGTTATGTTTCTCGATAGCTTTCAACAGCACATCAAGATCATCTTCACGTTGTGATCCACCAATAATCTCGCCATAACCTTCCGGTGCCAGTACATCAACGGCTAATGCAAGCCGATTATCATCCGGGTCTTTTTTCATATAGAATGCTTTAACTTCAGCCGGGTATCGATGAACCATGATAGGTTGATCAAATTGCATGGTTAACAGCGTCTCGTCGCTACCGCCAAAATCTTCTCCCCATTTAAATTTTTCAGCCGATTCTCTCCATGTTGGAATATTTCTTAAATCTTCCTCTATTTTTTCCAAAAGGCCGCGTATTTCTTTGGACCTTCGATCGATCTGATATTTACGACCTTTTTTAGCCTGTCCGTACTCTTTTTGCAGTTCTTCCAGTTCTTTTTTTAGGTTAACTTCTTCCTCTTTTCTGGAGACCTCCATTTCATCGAGCATATTCTTTGTCTTATCACTCTTCAATAAGTCGACGGCGTCATTATAGGAGATGCGAGGAAAAGGAGCCTTAACATTTTCAAGTTTCGCGATATCTCTTTCGAGTATCTCAAGTTGAGACCGCTTATTTGATAATACCCGCTGAACAATATAGGCAATCATTTCTTCTGCCAATTTCATGTCCATATCCAGATCGTAAAAAACCATTTCAGGCTCTATCATCCAGAATTCCGTAAGATGCCGGCGTGTTTTACTCTTTTCGGCTCTGAAAGTAGGTCCAAAGGTATACACTTTACCGTGAGCCATGGCCATTGCTTCAGCATAAAGCTGTCCGGACTGAGTCAAATAAGCAGGTTGATCAAAATAATTTGTTTCAAATAAAGTTGTAGTCCCTTCAGCGGCATTACCGGTAAAAATGGGTGCATCCATCTGGATAAACCCCCTCTCCTGGAAGAACTGATGAATAGAATAAATGATTTCATTACGAACCTGCATAGCCGCCCATTGACGTTGGCTTCGCAACCACAAATGACGGTTATCCATTAAAAATTCAACACCATGTTCTTTTGGTGTGATGGGATAATCATGGGCAATATTGACGATTTCAATATCCGTAACATGAAGTTCATAGCCACCAACACTACGGTCATCCTTAACAACTTTACCTGTTAGCTTAAGTGAACTTTCCTGCGTTAATGAGGATATTTTTTTCCATATATTTCCGGAAACATCGTCAATCGAAGTAACACACTGACATAATCCTGTTCCATCTCTAAGGATGGTAAAGATCAGTTTTTTACTCGTGCGTTGATTATAAACCCATCCCTGAAGGGTTGCCGTTTTACCTTCATGTTCTGATAAATCCTTAATACTTGAAATAGCCATCATATTTTCTAAATAATATTTCTAATTAGTTTTTATTCTCTGGTAATAAAATGGTTTCAGTAATTTCTTTTTCGTTCAGAAAATCCTGTGCAAACTCACGAACATCATCAGCATTTACCGCATCAATATTCTCGATAAGTTCATCAAGTGTCATGTAACGATCGAAATAAATCTCACTTTTTGCAAGACGTGTCATACGATTACTCATACTTTCCTGCGATAATAGTAATTTGCCTTTCAACTGCGATTTTGCTTCTGCCAGCTCTTTATCCGGAATATTATTACCCCGTAAAATATCAAATTCTTTCAAGATAAGATCTTTTACATGATCAAGATACTCCTTATCCGTACCTACATAGACACCGAACATGCCAGTATCTATAAATGATTGAATAAAAGCTTGTATTGCATAACAATAGCCATATTTTTCCCTGATGTTTTGATGTAATCGTGAACTCATGCCACCACTTAGAACCGTCTGCATTAGTAACAGTTTATAACGTTCATCATCACTTGTAGAAAGGGATCTTTTACCTAAGATATAATGAGTTTGCTCGATCGGCCGTGTCAGGATCTTTTTTTGAGGTGTATAGGGTGTTAATATACTTTTATCTTCCTTATTAGCACCTTTTTTTTGACCATTAAAATAATTCTTTCCCAATTTCAATACTTGTTCATGATCAACGTTTCCGGCCACTGATATAATAATATTCCATGGTTGATATCGCTGTGACATATAATCGAACAATTCGTCTCTTTTAAACGCTGATACAGTCGATTCATAACCGATTATGGGGCGACCAAGGGGATGATTTTCAAATACCTGAGCTCCGAATTCTTCAAAAATGAAATCTTCCGGACTGTCACGGTACATTTTCATCTCTTCGATAACGACTTTCTTCTCTTTAACGATCTCCTTCTTTGGAAAATTAGAATTCAATATCATGTCTGATAACACATTTACAGCAGTATCCAATTCTGAATCCAGGCAGCGCACATAGTAGCATGTATATTCTGAGGATGTAAACGCATTCAGCATCCCGCCTGCCGCCTCAATACTCGAAGATATATCGAATTGAGATCGTGTTTTTGTTCCTTTAAATAACATGTGTTCGAGGAAATGAGTGATCCCTGCTTCTTCGTCCCTTTCGTGTCGGCTACCGGTTTTAACCCATATCCCAACAGAAATACTTCGAACACTATCTATATTTTCAGTTACAATTCGTAATCCTGATGGTAATGTTGATTTGTTGATATTATCCAGCTTGCTAATGTTTTCCATTGTAAATAATTACTCAATAATAAATTGCCATTAAAAGCATAATAACAAAAAAAAGCGCCATCATTTACGATTGGCGCTTTAAAAAAGTTATTATCTACTTTTTATTCATTTTCTTCTTCCTTAGGAAGTAAGGCTTTTCTTGAAAGACGAAGTTTACCACCTGCTTCAATACTCAGGAGTTTTACTTTAATGATATCACCTTCCTGCAATACCTCACGAACATTTTTAATATGTTTATGATCTATCTCTGAAATGTGAAGTAAACCGTCTTTTCCGGGCATGATTTCCACAAAAGCACCATAATCTTTTATTGAACGAACGGTACCTTCATAGGTTTCACCTTCTTCAAGTTTACCAACAACTGCCTTAACTTTAGCAACTGCTTCTTCAGCCTCTGCACCGCTCATGGCAGCTATGGTCACAATCCCCTTATTACCTTCTTCTTCAATATTAATCTCGGTATTGGTTTCTTTTTGAATACCCTGGATGATTTTACCACCCGGGCCTATAAGGGCACCAATCTGATCTGCATCTATTTCCATTCTGGTAAATGCAGGGGCATATTTTGAAAGTTCCGCTCTGGGTACGGAAATGGTCTCAGCCATTTTGCTCAGTATAAATAAGCGGCCTTTCTTAGCTTGTTCCAATGCATGTTGCATAACTTCCTGGGAAATACCTTTTACCTTGATATCCATTTGACAAGCGGTTATACCATCAACAGTACCGGTTACTTTGAAGTCCATATCACCCATGTGGTCTTCCTGGCCCTGAATATCGGAAAGAATAACCGTTTTATCTTCGCCTTTAATAAGGCCCATGGCAATACCGGCAACAGGTTTTTTTAATGGTACCCCGGCATCCATCAATGCCATAGATCCACCGCAAACCGAAGCCATTGATGATGAACCATTTGATTCGAGGATATCGGAAACGACACGAATGGTGTACCCAAATTCTTCCTGGTCCGGCATCATCTTCTTGATTGCTCGTTCTGCCAGATGACCGTGACCTATTTCCCGGCGTCCGGGACCTCTAAGGAAACGTGCTTCTCCAACACAGAATGGTGGGAAATTGTAATTTAACATGAAATGCTTAGGCTCTGTATTGAACAGAGTATCTATGCTTTGTTCATCTCTTTTTGTACCCAGAGTTACAGTTACCAGGGCTTGTGTCTCACCACGTGTAAATATTGCGGATCCGTGTGTACGGGGAAGATAACCGGCCTGTGTCCAGATAGGACGAATTTCATCCGTGTTTCGACCGTCAATACGTAACTTCTCATCAATAATAAGTCCACGTAATATATCTTTTTGGTAATCATGGCAGATCTCTGAAATATCACCTTCCTGTTCGGGATATTCTTCCGCGAGATTCTCCTGAATTTCCGTTACAACATCCTTGATCTTTTGGTTATAGTCGTTTTTATCAAGTTGTGCTTTGGATATCTCATAAAAACGGTCACCGATGAGATCATGAATTTTATTCACGAGTTCCTGATCAGGCTCTTCGGGAACAAATTCACGTTTTTGTTTACCAAATTCATTTCTCAGGTCCAGTTGAAACTGGCATAGTTTAATAATGGCCTGATGACCATAATCAATGGCTTCGAGCATTTCCTTTTCGGAAATTTCGCCCATTTCACCCTCGACCATTACAACGCTGTCGATAGTTCCGCCCAATACCAAATCAATATCCGAATTTTCGAGTTCAGTTACCGTCGGATTAACAATAATTTCACCATCAATACGACCTACGCGAACTTCGGCAATAGGTCCGTCAAAAGGAACATCAGATAATGTCAGCGCTGCAGAAGCTCCAACACCGCCTAAAACATCAGCATCATTTTCACCGTCAGATGATATAACAAAGCAAATAATTTGTGTTTCATTCATATACCCTTTAGGGAACATGGGACGAATGGTCCGGTCGATTAAACGACTTGATAAAATCTCTTTTTCAGAAGGGCGTCCTTCACGTTTAATAAATCCTCCGGGGAAACGACCACCGGCTGAAAAGTTTTCTCTAAAATCTACTGACAATGGAAAGAAATCCTGACCTGGCACCGGTTCCTCTTTACTTACTGCTGTGGCTAACACCATTGTCTCACCTAATCTAACCACAACGGAACCATTTGCCTGCTTTGCCAGGCGGCCTGTTTCTATTGATAATGTTTTTCCAGGTGCAAATTCAACTGATTTAAAATCTTCCTTCATGTTTTTTCCTTTACTTAACGTACGTATCGTTATCGTATATAACGATGTGAAATAACTAAATTAATCTGTTTATAATATTTAATATTAACGCTTAATATTTTGAAATATTAGCAAACCCGTATCATAAAATATAAGCCTGATTATAACGAGAGATGTAATAAAAAAGGCACGATTATTACGTGCCTTTTTAAATTATTTACGTATACCCAACTCTTTGATCAGTTTTCTGTAACCTTCAATATCTTTTTTCATAAGATAGTTGAGTAATTTTCTGCGTTTACCAACCAAACGTAGCAACCCAAGACGGGATGAATGGTCAAGTTTGTGTTCCTTTAAGTGGCCGGTTAAACGATTGATACGTTCCGTGAATAAAGCGATTTGTGCTTCCGGCGAACCGGTATCACTTTCGGAAGTACCATAATTTTTAAAAATCTCTTTCTTTTCTTCTTGAGTTATATTCATTATTCTCCGCTTTAGATATTATTATATGCTAAAGTAGACTGCTTACTTAAGTTAATCTACAAGTTTGATAATATATTACTTATTTAACCTTTGAGCAATTACTTTATCATTCTTTATTTGCTCAATTAATTCTTCTACACTTTTAAAACGTAATTCGTCCCTTATTCTTTTAATAAACCATATCTCAACAGTTTCCCCATAGATATTACTGGAAAAATCAAAAATATTCACTTCTATCGTTCGCTCATCACTCCCATCAAATGTCGGCCGGATACCGATATTCATCATCCCTTTATAAATGGTTTCCCCAACCTTAATATCAACAGCATAGACCCCATTTTTGGGTATAATTTTCTTATGATTTTCTGGTTTGACATTTGCTGTTGGAAATCCGATCTCCTTGCCACGTTTATCACCGTGAACTACCGTTCCCTTAATATGATAAGGCCTTCCTAAGAATCGGTGTGCTAAATCAACGTCTCCTTCATTTTCAAGAGCATTGCGAACATTGGTACTACTGACCGTTATCTCACCAATATCATGGGCTTCAATAATCTCAACTTCAAACCCGAGCTCGCGTGAAAGTTTTTTTACGGTTGCTTTTGTTCCCTCTCTGTTCCGGCCGAACTGATGGTCATAGCCTATAATAAATTTGCCAACCCCTATTTTATCATATATGATATCATGAATAAAATCTTCGGAACTGATTAGTGAGAAATCACGGTCGAATGGAATCACCAACATCATTGTTATTCCCAAATCATCCAGTATTTCTGCACGTTCCTCAAGTGTAGTAAGTAGCTTTATTCCATCTTTACCCGGATTGATGATCTCTCTCGGATGCGGATCAAAAGTAACGAGTATACTTCTGGCGCCTCTTTCTCTCGCTGTATCAACTACCCTTTTTATTATTGTTTTATGCCCTTCATGAACGCCGTCGAACGTACCAACCGTGATTACGGAGTTGGAATCGTAATTAACGTCATTGAGATAAACGATTTCTGTCATTGTTAAAAATTTTTTCCAGTAATTCTATCGATAAAGCATTTTCTAACCGATACGATCCTATCCTGGTTCTTTTCAAACCACACAAATATGCCAATGAATTCATTGTTCTGCCCAGGTCATCCGCCAATGTTCGAATATAGGTACCTTTACTACACTCAACTTTTATTATCAAATCGGGATTATCAAAACTTATAATGTCTGTATTATATATCGTAATTTGCCGTGATTTGCGTTCCACTGTTTCTCCCTTGCGTGCCAATTTGTAGAGCCTTTGGCCTTTATGTTTGAGAGCGGAATACATAGGGGGAAGCTGATTGATTGTGCCGTTAAAATATTCACTTAACGTTTCTTCGATACCTTCTCTTGTGATATGATCGTACGGGGCATGTTCATCAAATTCCGTCTCGGCATCAAAGCTTGGTGTGGATGCTCCGAACCTGATATTAGCAACATATTCTTTGGTCAGTTCCTGAATGTACTGTATGGATTTTGTGGCTTTTCCGGTACAAACAACCAATAAACCCGTAGCCATAGGATCCAAAGTACCGGCATGGCCTATTTTCTTCAAATCAAGAAATCGTCGAAGTCTTTTTATGACTTTGAAACTGCTCCATCCTTTGGGTTTATCAATCAGGAATATACCACCATTATTATAATTATCCGTTACAGCCGGTAAATTAGCTGTATCATAGACGGGTAATCGATCTAATGGTATGGCGATGGGCATGTAGTATCAGTTACCCTCATTTTTTTCGTTATCGGGTATATCCGGATCTTCTTTATGAATCTTATCGAATAAATTTTCAAGCCGATCTACATATTCAGCTGTATCATCAAGATAGAGATGTAACTCGGGTATTTTCCTGACCTGATGCCGTATTTTTTGAGCTAATTCTTTACGTATTTCGGTATCATGCTCTTTCAGATAAGCAAAAACGCTATTTTTATCCCGGTTCGGTGCTAGAATACTGATATAAACTTTGGCTATGGATAAATCAGGAGTAACCCTGACTTTAGTGACTGTAATTATCGTATTATTCTGATATTTCTGAAATATTGGTCCCAGATCTCTCTGAATTTCCGCACCAAGTCGTTCTGTCCTTATACTCATACAATTGCAAAACTGTTAACTCATTAATTTCCGTTTTGTCTCAACGACTTCATAGCCCTCAATTACATCACCTACTTTAATATCGTTATAATTGGCGATCGATAAACCGCATTCATAACCGGAAGCAACTTCCCGAACATCATCCTTAAATCTCTTAAGTGAACCTATTTCCCCGTCATAGACAACAATTCCATCACGGATCAAACGGACTTTGGTGTTTCGTGTGATTTTACCTTCCGTTACATAACATCCTGCTACCATACCGGCTCCGGGAACTTTAAAGGTATCCCGTACTTCAAGTGTACTTACGATTTTTTCATTTATCTCGGGTGATAACAATCCTTCAAGCGCATCATGAACAGCATCAACAGCATCATAAATTACACTAAATAGTCGTATATCAATTTGCTCTTTTTCGGCAAGTTTGCGGGCTTGTGTAGACGGACGAACCTGGAATCCGATAATAATAGCATCGGAAGCAGATGCCAACAGTACGTCTGATTCGGTTATAGCACCGACACCGGTGTGAATAATATTCACTTTAACTTCTTCATTGCTGATTTTCTGCAATGAACCGGATAAGGCCTCAATCGAACCATCAACGTCACCTTTAATGATAATATTCAATTCGGCAACTTCACCTAATGCCATCCTACGCGATAGATCATCGAGCGTAATATGCTTAACTTTACGCAGATCCTGTTCACGTCTGATTTGTTGTCTCTGTTGAGCAACTTCACGGGCTCTTTTCTCATCCTCTGTTGACGTCAGCTTGTCGCCTGCCTGTGGTAATCCGTCAAATCCAATCAACTGCAACGGTGTGGAAGGCCCGGCTGATTCAATCCGTTTGCCAAGTTCATTTTCCATTGCCCTGACACGTCCGAAATATTGCCCGGCAACAAAAGGATCACCGACTTGAAGAGTACCTTTTTGGATAAGTACGTTGGCTACAACACCTTTACCTTTATCTACCCTTGATTCGAGTACAATCCCAACCGCATTTCTTTCCGGGTTAGCTTTTAATTCAAGGAGTTCAGCCTCAATGAGAACTTTATCAAGTAGTTCTTCTACGCCATTTCCTGTTTTGGCTGAAATTTCAGCCGATTGATATTTACCACCCCACTCCTCTACCAGAACATTATGTTCTGAGAGTTGCTGGCGGATTTTATCAGAGTTGGCATCCGGCTTATCAATTTTATTTATTGCCACAATAATAGATACACCTGCTGCCTGGGCATGGTTTATAGCTTCAATGGTTTGTGGCATTACAGCATCATCAGCGGCAACAACAAGGATAACAATATCCGTTACCTGTGCTCCCCTTGCACGCATAGCTGTAAAAGCTTCGTGTCCGGGTGTATCAAGGAATGTGATTTTCTTGTCATTCTGTCCGACCGACACTTCGTAAGCACCGATGTGCTGGGTAATTCCACCGGCTTCACCGGCAACTACATGTGCTTTTCGGATGTAATCAAGTAAAGACGTTTTACCATGGTCGACGTGTCCCATTACGGTAACAACCGGGGCTCTCGGCTCGAGATCCTCTTCGGCATCTTCCTCATCTTCAATTTCTTCTAGTAATTCATCCGCATCCACAAAATGAACTTCGCGGCCATATTCTTCAGCAATCAATTCTATAGTACTGGCATCGAGACGTTGATTAATAGACACCATGATACCAAGATTCATGCATATCGTAATAATATCTGTAGATTTTGCATCCAAAAGATCGGCGAGGTCACCGACTGTGATAAACTCTGTGACTTCGAGGATAGCCCTTTGTTCTTCTTTTTGTGCAGCTTCATGCTCCCTTTCAGCAGCCATTTCCTCACGTTTCTGTCGGCGACGTTTTTGTCGTTTTTTACCGACACTACCGGAAGATTTGAGCATCTGCATAGTCTCTTTCATTTTCTGCTCTACTTCTTCCTCATCAACACGTTTGCCGCGTTTGCCCCTCTTTTTCTTCTTATTCTTGGATGTATCTTCCTGTTTTTTATCGTCAGGCTTATTTTTGCTTCTTTTGAGCCGCTTTTTCTTTCTTTTCCGTGTTTTCTTTTTATCCGCATCCTCTCCCGACTCATCTTTTGACTTAGTATCGGATTTTTTCTTCTTTTTCTTTTTTGAGGATTTCTTTTCTTTCGTAATATCTATTGAACCAATTACACGGGTACCGCGAAGCCTGGAAGTCTTAGCACGTATTACATTTTCTTCGTCTTCCTCTGCTTCTTTTTCTTCCTTTTTCTCCCCGGCTTCTTCTTTTTTAGCGGCTTTTTCCGGCTCTTTTTTACTGGCTTTTTTCTGAGTTTCTTTTTCTTGAGCCTTCTTCTTTTCAGCCTGCTCTTGATCTTCTTTTTGTTTCTTTCCGACTTCTTTAGTTACATCCTCACCTTCATCGGATTTTTCTTCTTCCTTCTCTTTCTGAGCTTTGGCTTTAGCCTCTTTCTCCTCTGCTTCTTTCTTCTGCTTATCTGCGGCTGCTTTCTGCTTTGCCTCTTCCTCTTTCCTTTTAGCTTCTGCTTTTTTCTTTTCTTCTGCAGCTTCAGCTTCTTTTTTCTCTTTTTCTGCCTTCTCTTCCTTTTCGGCTTTTTCTGCAGTTTCAGCCTGAGCTTTAGCCTTGGGTTCCTTCACATCTTTTTCAGGCTCTTTATCTGCCTTTTTCCCGGATTCGGGTTGTTCTTCCTCAGCGGCCGCTTTCTTCTCTTTAGATTCGTCTTCAACTTTTGCTTCATCTTCCGGTTCCATAGGAAGGTCATCGAGAGGCTCTAAAACATTATCGAGAGTAACAGACTCATTTCTGTTATGACGCAATTCCGTCTTGCGTACCTCGTACTCTTCACGGGCACGCTCGTGTTCTTTACTTTTCGCTTTATCCACACCATACACAGATTCCAATGCGCTATACATCTCCGGAGAAATGTTAGCGTTAGGTTTACTATCTATTTTGTATCCATTCTCCTCTAGCGCTTCAACTATGGTTTGAGTAGATACGTTAAATTCTTTTGCGACTTTAAAAAGCTTTTTTTGTTTTCCGCCTTGCGTCATACTATAAATTAAGATGATCCTTTAAGAGTTAAAAGATTCCGCTCGAATTAAATGTTTATCTAAATTTCATCCTCTTCAAACTCTTCTTCTATTGTTTCTATAATTTCACTGGCTAAATCTTCGGAGATTTTGCCTTCTGTTCTTCTCACTAATTCTTGTGCATCAAGCTCAAGAACAGCTCGCGCCGTATCACAGCCAATATCAAACAACTGCTGAACGACTTCTTCACCGAAATCTTCCGTGAATTCAAAGATATCGATATCGTCCTCTTCTTCCACTTCACGGTAAACATCAATTTCGCAGTCTACAAGCTTAGATGCCAATCGAATATTTACCCCTCCTTTACCGATCGCTTTCGAAACCTGATCGGCCGGTACTACAACATTAGCATGCGAACTGGTTTCATCAAGTTCCACCGATAACACTTTAGCCGGTTGAAGAGCACGTTTAATGAATTCTACCTTGTTTTCCGTATAATTTATTACGTCGATATTCTCATTACAAAGTTCACGTACAATTGAATGAATGCGAACTCCTTTCATTCCAACACAAGCACCAACGGCATCAACACGTTCATCATGGGAGATAACGGCAACCTTCGAACGATCACCGGGTTCACGTACTGCTTTTACAATTTCTATAATACCGTCAAATACTTCCGGAATCTCATTTTCAAACAAACGTTCCAAAAAAATAGGTGATGTCCTTGATATTATAACGGTTGGATTGCTGTTTTCGCGTTTAACTTCTACAACAACCGCCCGAATAGTGTCACCTTTACGATATCTGTCTTTATATATCTGTTCTTTTTTGGGAAGAACCAGTTCTACACCGTTATGATTTACTAAAACATCATTCTTCCTGACCTGATAGATATCACCAAGAACAATTTCGCCTACGCGATCCATGTATTCGTCAAAAACATTCTCCTTCTCGATTTCACGGATCCGCTGGGCCAATGTCTGACGTGCCATCATAACCGCACGTCTGCCAAAATCCTTTACAAATATCTCTTTTGCAAACTCATCATATAGTTCCAGGTCGGGATCAAATTTATGCGCTTCCGAAATAGGAATCTCTGTAACAGGATTCTCAAATTCATCATCAGGAACTACTTCTCTGACATGCAACATCTGAATCTCACCCCGATCAGGGTTTAATATTACACTAAAAGAATCGTCCGATCCATATTTTTTTCGAATCATTGATTTAAAAACATCCTCAAGGATCGACAATAGCAAATTACGATCGATCCCCTTGTCTTTTGCTATCTCAGCAAAAGATTGAACTATCTGTTTAGAAATATCATCTTGCATCATTTCTCCCAATCAGTGGTTTTAATAATCACCAGGCTGTCAAAATCTTTGTTTCTATGATATCTTCGAAAGTAATGATAATATCCTGACCATCATCTTTCTCAATTACAAGCTCTTCACCGTTAAAATCTTTAATGATACCTTTGGTTGACGTTGCTTCCTCACCTGCTTTGTACTTTACAGAAGCATTACGCCCAATCTTACTATAATATTGTCTTTTATCCATAAGAGGCCGGTCAACTCCCGGTGATGATACATTAAGACGGTATCGTCCTTTAATTATATCATGTGCTTCCAGTAATACTCCCAATTCTTCACTGATATTAGCACACTCATCAAGATTTACACCGCCTTTCTCAGCATCAACATAAACCCATAGTGAATAGCTGCCCTTCTGTCCCTTCAATACAAGGTCCACCAGAAACAAATCGGTACCTTCAAGTACCGATTCAACCAATTCACTAATTTTATTTTCTAATACTTCAGCCAAAACTCAGTGTTTATAAGTACAAAAAAAAGTGAGACCGGTATGAGCCTCACTTTGTCATCGGAAAGATAACCTTATTTAAAAATAATTACAAACCGATAGCGGTTCTTTTACCCACTTATTAAAAAGAAAACGGTTTATTTAATTAACGAAAAATACCATATTCTCTTAATTAATTATTTATGTTTTGGAATTATAGTCATTGTCCTTATTTAAAAGGATCATATATAACTTGTTATCCAATTGTTTTCTTTACAGATAGATATTAAAAAAATAATTTTATTCATGAACTAAATCTGCTATGACCCGATCGAAATACTATACTTTATTATTAACTATTATCTTTTTATTCTTTTCATCTCTTAATTTAAAAGCTCAGATTGTGCCGTCTTCGGCTACAGATGTTAATCAAGCTATTAGCCAGCGCCGGGAGCTCAGACATAATTCATTGATTCGTACTTATCCTGCGCGGAGTGTAGGACCTGTTGTTATGGCGGGACGAGTGACTGATATTGCTGTTAATCCATCTAAACAAAAACAATTTTATATTGCTTACGCCTCCGGTGGCGTGTTCAAGACTGATGATAATGGTATCTCTTTCGACCCGATCTTTGATGAACAAGGTACTTTGACAATAGGTGACATAGCCGTTTCAAAAGCTAATCCCCAGATCTTATGGGTTGGAACAGGAGAAGTTAACAGCAGTCGATCAAGTTATGCAGGATCCGGAGTGTATAAAAGCACCGATGGTGGTAAGACATGGATACATACCGGGTTAACTAATACGGAGCATATCTCGCGCATTATTACGGATCCCGGGAATCCCGATATTGCATGGGTAGCAAGTGAAGGTGCCTTATATTCCAAAAGCCCTTATAGAGGTGTATATAAAACTACCGATGGTGGTAAGACCTGGAAAAAGACGCTGTTTGTGAACGATAGTACCGGTGCCATAGATTTGGTTATGAATCCTCAAAATCACAATCAGCTTTGGGCTGCCACATGGACACGTATGCGCCATGCCTGGAATTTTGAAGGATCGGGTTCCGGATCGGCTATTTACGTATCAAACGATGGTGGCGATACCTGGAAAAAGAGTGTAAACGGTCTTCCGACAGGCGATAAGGTTGGAAGAATTGGGCTGGATATCTGCCAGTCCCAGCCAAATATCCTCTATGCAATTGTTGATAATCAAAAAAAGGTTAAAGAGGAGAAAAAAAAGAAAGAAAGCAAAAAGGAAGGTATAACATTTAAATCTTTCAAAGATATGTCGGTTAACGACCTTTTAAAACTTGATAACAAAAATTTAGAGAAGTTTCTCAGAAAAAATAATTTCCCAAAAAAATATACAGCCAAATCCGTAAAAGAAGACATTAAAAATAGTAAGTATACGCCGAAAGACATTGCCGACTATAACGGGAAAAATGCCCTGGAAGCTGAAGTAAGCTCAAAAGTTACGGGGGCACAGGTTTATAAATCGGTGGATTTCGGAAAACATTGGAAAAAGGTAAATAGCTATGAACTCGATGGCGTTTATTATACCTATGGTTACTATTTCGCTCAAATACGTGTTAATCCTAAAAACCCGAATGATTTGTATATAATGGGTGTCCCTCTTCTCCATTCTACTGACGGTGGAAAAACATTCACCCAGGAAGGAAACCACACTCACAGCGATATCCACGCTTTCTGGTACGATAGTCAGGATCCCGAACATGTGATGCTTGGAACTGATGGCGGAGTCTATGTAAGCTATGATGCCGGCAACCACTGGCGTCATCTAAACTCCATGGCTGTTGGACAATTTTATAGTGTCGATGTGGATAGGGCCAAGCCTTATAATATATATGGTGGGCTTCAGGATAACGGTGTTTTTTATGGATCTTCTCAGACTGTTCCGGATCAATCCAGACATTGGAAGCGTTTATTAGGTGGTGACGGGATGCATGTTGCTGTCGATCGGCGTGATAACGGCATTGTATATGCCGGATTTCAGTTTGGAAATTATTTCAGGATAAACAAAGATACCGGCAAGCATACCTATATAACGCCTAAGCATAATATAGGTGAACCATCCTATCGCTGGAATTGGAATACCCCGATAGTGATAAGTCCGCATAATCCTGACATCATATATATGGGATCACAGAACCTGCTCAGAAGCATGGACCAGGGCAGTCATTTCCAGAAAATAAGTCCTGACCTGACAACCGATCACCAACCCCAGGGGAACGTCCCTTACTCTACAATAACCACCATATCGGAATCTCCCCTCAAATTTGGTGTCATTTGGGTAGGAACGGATGACGGTAATGTACAAGTAACCCGCGATGGTGGTGTACATTGGCAGTTGGTTTCAAAATCACTGCCTCAGAAACGATGGATAAGTAAAGTATTTGCTTCACCATTTAATGAAGGAACTGCTTATGTCTCTTTAAACAGCTACCGGTATGACCAGTTTAAAGCCATGCTTTATAAAACGACCGACTACGGTAAAACATGGAAATCAATCAGTGGCGACCTTCCCGAAGAAAATATTAATGTAATCATTCAGGATCCTGTGAATCCAAATCTGCTGTTTGTTGGAACCGACGATGGTGCATATCTGAGTTTGAATGGCGGCGATCATTGGCAATATATCGACACATCACATCCGAATGTACCTACTTACGATATGGTGATTCAACCTGAAGCGCATGATCTTGTGATGGGTACGCATGGACGCAGTGTATATGTTATGCATATTAAGCCGTTAGAGGAATTGACAATGGACAAACTTGATCAACCGGTCATTGCTTATAAACCAGACAATATTCGCTATTCCAAACATTGGGGTAAAGCGACCTATAAATTTCAAAAACCGACGGAGCCGTCAAACACACTGCTATATTATATTGGAAAAGGCCGGGAAGGTGATCATGTAAAAATTACTATTACCGATAAAGATGGAAATACTGTTCAGACGTTACAGGCTTCCTCCTTAAGTGGGTTTCATCCATATAAATGGAATCTGAAAGTTGATAAAAATGCTTCCAAAAAGTATAAATCTGATTATCTTATGCCGGGAAAATATAACGTAACCTTTGAATATGGGTCGTCTAAAGACCAAACTAGTTTTAAAGTGACCTCACAAACACATTCAGGCAACAATGAAATACCAGGAGACAATGAGTAAATGGGTTATAAGTCTTGTTACAGTCAGCTTGTTATTTACCTTTGCTGGCTGTTCCAGGAAAAGTAAAAACTCAGAAAATAAATCGGATAGTGGCAGAACCGTCGCTTTTACAAATAAAGTGTCTTTCGTTGCTGCAAATGGTGATACTGTTTCAACGGTTAGAGTAGCCGTTGCCAAAACACCTGAGGAACGCGATACCGGTTTAATGGACGTAAAACAGCTTCCTGAGGACGGTGGCATGTTATTTATCTTTGATAAAACACAGAACCTCAGCTTTTGGATGGCCAATACTCCGTTATCACTGGACATAATTTTCATAAATGCAGATAAGAAGATTATACGTATTCATCATTCAACGCAACCATTTTCCGAAAAACAGTTAAACTCTGACGGTCCCGCTAAATATGTTGTTGAGGTGAACGGAGGATATTGTGTTGATCACGATGTTACGGAAGGCATGAATGTGACATTTTAAATTAACGAACGTTAAACAAAGATTATATCAGTCTTCATGTTGCAAAGTACAAAGCGAAAGACCTTGTTATCCTGTTAAAATTTAAAAACGGAAATTTATCCATGGTAAGAAGATGGATTTATGTTCATCTCAAATTTCATATATACGATCAATAAAAAAGGAGCACTTATCAAGTGCTCCTTTTTTCATAGACATATCTTGTAGCTTACACAACGATAATAGTCTCTTTATCATCTAAGCATATTTTTCCTCATTGATATTTTCATACTTCTGAAGAAAATATTCTGCTTGTTCAACATTGAACTTCGAGCCAATGTAAATAGGTGTTCTCTGATGGATATCATCAGGAAATATTTCCATAATTCTTTTTCGTCCTGTCGTGGCTAAACCACCGGCTTGTTCGATTATGAAACCCAATGGATTACATTCATACATTAATCTCAATTTGCCATTTTTATATCTTTTACTCTGAGGATAAATAAAAATACCTCCCTTTAGCATGATTCTGTGCACATCAGCAACCATCGAACCTATATAACGAGCAGAATAAGGACGCTTTGTCTCTTTATCCTCTTCCTGACAATATTTAACATATTTCTTCAATCCAAGTTCCCAGGTATTGTAACTCCCTTCATTAATACTGTAATAGGGACCAATTTCGGGTATTGTGATGTTATCGTGCGACAAGAAAAATTCTCCAATACTTGGATCGAGTGTAAACGCACTGACACCCAATCCGGTGGTGTAAACCATCATCGTACTGGAACCGTATATTATATATCCTGCCGCTACCTGATTGGTTCCCGGCTGCATAGGATCGTCCTCGTCAGGATAATCAGCACGATGTGACTTCCTCATATAAATTGAGAAAATGGTTCCTATGGAAACATTAACGTCTATATTGGATGAACCATCGAGAGGATCACAATAAACAATATATTTTCCGGAACTATTGCCCAACCGAACGATACCTTCATTCTCCTCAGAGATGATCATACAGACTATTCCAGAACGGGATAATGCCGATAACATTTGTTCATTGGAAAACACATCAAGCTTTTTAACACGTTCACCATGTACATTTTCCGAACCATCATAGCCCAAAATATGAGTTATGCCTGCCTTATTTACTTCCCGTGAAATAATCTTGGCAGCAAGTCCTATATCCCGTAACAATTGAGATAGTTCCCCGGTAGCACCGGGAAATCTGTTCTGACGGGATATGATAAACTCCTCTTGTGTTATAAGTCTCTCTACATTTTGCGAAGTCATGTAACCCTGTTTAAAAATTATAATTTGTAAAAGTACCGTAATTTATATAGAAAAGCGCTTTCTTACTACCCTAAATAAAATATTATAATTTTAGTTGTTCTAAATTAATACCTAAGCGCAATACCACGTAAAAGTAACAATTATTTCTTTTTGTAAAAATTAATTTCGAAAAAAATAGAAATTAATCCTTATCTATACCTGTTTCATCCAAAAAACCTAAGAATATTTTTGCAGCATTTTCTCTTAATTCTTCAATGGATCCATCGTTCTTTATAATGATATCTGCATACTTCCTGAGTTCATCATTATTTTGTTGTTTTTGCATGCGTTCCGACACTTTCCCGGCTTTTGTCTGGTCCCTTTTAACTACTCTTTTCAGTCTTTTCTCAGCTTCAGCTGTAACCAATACGACATAATCCAGATCTACAGGTCGGCCATATTTCAATAATAATGCCGCTTCTTTAACCAGGACTTTGATACCTTGTGCTTCAGCTTCCCTTGCAATTTCTTCTGTCTTTTCAAATACCCTTGGATGGATTATCCGATTAAACTCTTCTACCCTTCCCTTTTTAAAAGCTACTTCAGCAAGGTATGTTCGATTCAACTCACCATTCTCTTTATATGACTGAGGTCCAAATGCAGAAATCAATTCTTTCTTTAAAACAGGATCTTCGGCCATGAGCTGTTTTGCAAGATCATCCGCATAGATTACTTTTGCACCCAATTCTTCCCAAATACGACATATTGTCGTTTTTCCACTACCAATACCACCTGTTATACCAACTTTAAGCATAGAAACCTTAAATGATGCTGTCCCGTTTTTCTTTTTCATTTAACGCCGGGTAGTCTGTGGTATAATGCAATCCACGGCTTTCTTTTCTCTGTAGCGCTGAGCGAATAATTAAATAAGAAACGGCTATCATATTGCGCAACTGACAAAGCGGGACACTCACCCTGTTACGATTATAAAAATCTTCCACTTCCTCATATAATAAATGAGTCCTTCTCGATGCTCTTTCCAGGCGCAAGTTACTTCTCACAATACCAACATAATCCCACATCACTTGTTGCAATTCGCGTTTATTATGTGATATCAGGACCCATTCTTCTGTATTGAACGTTCCGCTCTCGTCCCATTCCGGTATTTCTTCATTGTAAATAACATCCGTGATATACTCCTTCGCAGCAATGCCGGCTTTATCACCAAATACCAAAGCTTCCAATAAACTGTTGGAAGCAAGGCGATTTGCCCCGTGAACTCCCGTACATGATACTTCGCCACAGGCAAATAGTCCGTTAATGGATGTACGTCCTTCCAGGTCTGTTTTAACACCTCCGCAAAGATAATGAGCCGCTGGTACTACAGGAATAGGCTTTTTCGTAATATCAAGGCCGAATGACAGGCAGGTATTATAAATATATGGAAATGATTTTTTGATATCGTCAGCATCTAAATGTGTTACATCGAGATATACATAATCATCTCCACGCTTCTTTAGTTGATCGTCTATAGCTCTGGCAACGATATCCCTGGGGGCCAACTCTTTTCGTTTATCATACTCCGCCATAAATGCTTCACCATCCTGATTGCGAAGAATACCACCATGACCGCGCACGGCTTCTGAAATGAGAAATGAATCAGCTTCGCTGTGATACAATGATGTCGGATGAAACTGGATGAACTCCATATTGCAGATCCGGGCTTTAGCCCTGTACGCCATGGCAATACCATCTCCGGTCGCTATTTCGGGATTAGTGGTATGTAAATACACCTGACCGGCACCTCCTGTAGCTAGTAACGTTGCTTTAGCCAGCATGACGTCCACTTTGCCTGTTCTCACATCCAACACATAGGCACCGTAACAATGAGTATCCGGATCATACCTGGTAACTTTTTTTCCAAGATGGTGTTCCGTCAGTAATTCAAGCGCATAGTGATGCTCTAATATCTCAATGTTTTCATGATTGTTAACATTCGTTACCAATACGTGTTCTATCTCACTGCCGGTTGTATCAGCGGCATGCACAATCCGTTCGTGTGAGTGGCCGCCTTCTCGACCCAGATGTAAAGCCCCGTCTTTTTTTGTGAATGAGGCTCCCATATTAATGAGATTCTCTATCGTACGCGGACCTTCTTTTACAATAAGTTCAACAGCTTCTTTTTTACATAAACCCGCACCCGCAACCAGGGTGTCCTCTATATGCTCCTCAAAACTATCACTCGTTACAACAACAGCAGCTATACCGCCCTGTGCATAATTTGTATTCGATTCACTCGAATTCTTTTTAGTGATAATACCGACTTTACCATAATCAGCTACTTTTAATGCAAATGAGAGACCGGCCGCTCCACTTCCGATAATCAAAAAATCGTACTTATAAATCATTACAGTGACATCAAATAAGCTTTAATAAAATCGTCTAAATCACCATCCATAACGGCTTCCACATTGGACGTCTCATGATTTGTTCGGTGATCTTTAACCATATTATAAGGATGCATCACATACGAACGAATCTGTGAACCCCATTCATTTGCTTTCTTGGTTGACTCAAGCTCATCTTTGGCAGCTTCCCGAATTCGTTTTTCAAGATCGTAAACCCGTGACTTTAACATCTGCAAGGCTTTTTCGCGATTTTGAAGTTGGGAACGTTCCTGTTGACATTCAGCAACAACCCGTTCTTTACTGCCGTCTGATAAATTCCCATCCCAAATGAGTCGAACACCCGTTTCCACTTTATTTACATTCTGTCCGCCCTTACCACTGGAATGGAAACGCTGCATCTCAATATCATCGGGATTAAGATCGATCTCAATTTTATCATCTATGATGGGGTAAACAAAAACAGATGTAAATGACGTATGTCTTCTTGAATTACTGTCGAACGGGGATATCCTTACAAGACGATGAACACCGTTTTCGGCTTTTAAGTAACCGTAAGCGAAATTACCCTTAACTTCTATTGTCGCACTTTTAATACCGGCTACATCGCCTGGTTGATATTCAATAGTACTCACATCATAACCACGTCGTTCGGCCCAACGCACATACATACGATATAACATTTGGGCCCAATCCTGACTTTCGGTACCACCTGCTCCGGGATTAATGGTGATAAGGGCGTCTCTTTTATCATCCTCATCACTGAGCATATTTTTCAACTCAAGCTCTTCCAGTTCTTTCCGGAGTTCATCAAGTTCGGTGTTTATTTCCCCGGAAACATCCTCTCCTTCATTCAAAAACTCCTGGTAAATCTTGATACTTTGACGATGCTCATCCAGTTTATCCCAGCTGGCGATCCATTCTTTTTCCTCATTAAGCTCTTTCATTATATCCTGAGCTTTATCGGAATCGTCCCAAAATCCGGGTTGTTGAGCCAGATCCTCTAATTCTATGATATGTTTTTTACGTTTATCATAGTCAAAGATACCTCCTCAGCGCATCCACGCGCTGAAATAATGACTCAATCTGATCAGTTGTATAAGCTATCTCCATATTTCTGTTCCTAAATTTTTAAATAGTAAAATACTTCAGACTTTTCGCCTGTAAATATATTGCATAACCGTCAAGCTGCAAAATGGTTTATAAGAATTACTATAACTTTATGTTAATCAATCGGAATATTATTATTCGCTGATCAATTTTCCTATAAGCATACCCAATAACATACCTCCCATGAAAGATGTCATTACACCTTTTTCCGGATTAGCTCTTATATAACGTCGTACCCTACGGAATTGGTGCTTTAAAGTTCTCTTGAGTTCAATATTAGAATCCATATGTCTCTCCATTTATATATTTTAATGCTATTTTGCTTAGATGTCCGTTAGTAAATAAATACAATGATTTTATAATAATTTTTGTTCCATTTTAAATATCACATGCGTTTACCTTTAAGGTAACAGGCTAAAACATCTAAATATTACGGCATTAATCGAATATAATAATGAAGTTGAAAGAGTTCGAAAAACGTTTTGAATTGCTAAAACCACATATCAGGGAAGCTGGCGAACGTGTTATACAAATACGAAATTCATCAAATTTTGAGGTGCATATCAAACCGGATCAATCACCGGTAACAAATGCTGATTTTTGGTCAAATGACTATTTTACTGATTTGATTCAAAAATATTTTCCGGGTGAAGATTTAATTGGTGAAGAATCGGAGGACAAATCATTTCAAAAAGGTTCCGAAATTATATGGTTCATCGATCCAATAGACGGAACCAAACATTTTGTTAATGGATCCGATCATTTTTTCATTTTAATCGGCCTTTGTATTGAGGGCATTCCCGAATTTGGGATCATTTACAAACCGATTACAAAAGAATTCGTTTACGGATACGGCAATGGTACGGTCCGACATATCACCAAAACTGATATTAGCAGAGAACTAAAGGCAAGCAAAGAATTTCCGGATGATGCAACACTAATCATGAAACGTGTTGACGAACAGCTAAAATCTGAATTAAAAGATCGTTTTGGAGTCAAACGGCATAAGTATATAAACGATAAGATAGAAATGACCGGCCCGCTTTTTGGTGAGTCCAATGGCTATATAACCATGCGCAGGACAGCGTATTGGGATTTATGTGCACCGGCTGCCATAATGCGTGCAGCAGGGTATGAACTGGGCTCGACCTCCAATGGTGATCCTATTCTTTTCAATCAAAATGAATATGAGACTGACTATTACTTTAGCCTGCCACCGAAAACACCGAAGGATGTTAAGAAATTATTATTTCATTATCTGTCATAATGTTTACCCCACAAATTGAGTTATATTAGCGAAAGACAAACACAATACAGACAGAAATAATATTAATTCATATTGACCAGGTAAATGCGTGCCAATATATCATCGTCTTTAATAAACAGAGTACGGGATAAGGTATTCGATTACATTCATGACAATAATCTCATCTATAACACAAGCTGGGAGGATCCCCGTATTGATCGCGAACTACTTCAGTTAAATGATGAAAGTCGCATTGTCATGATAACAAGTGCGGGTTGTAATGTATTGGATTATTTGCTCGATAATCCCGGAAGTATAGATACTGTTGATATAAATAACCGCCAAAATGCCCTATTGGAACTCAAGAAGGCGGCTATATCAACTCTTGATCATGATGATTTCTTTTCACTTTTTGGTAATGGCCGTCATCAACATATAAGAGAAGTATATTTCGATATCCTCAGACGACATCTTCCCAATTATGCACAGCAATTCTGGGATGATAAGTATTATTATTTTTTACCTAATACGGAAAACAGATCATTTTATTTCAGAGGCACATCCGGCAATCTGGCATGGCTGGCTCATAAGTATATGAAAAAAAATAAAAAGCTGTGGAAGAATATCCAATTATTGCTTCAGGCATCATCGCTGGATAAACAAAGGGAAATTTTTGATCGGATTGAACCGGATCTTTGGAATGCCTTTAGCCGTTATATCGTGAAACGATCATTTACAATGACCCTTTTGGGCGTACCAAGGCCTCAGATCAATCTTATTGAGCACGAATATACAGACGGACTGTATGGTTATATCAGAGAAAATCTTCGAAAGGTATTTACGGAAATTCCAATTCAGGATAATTATTTCTGGAGAGTCTATCTGACGGGCGCTTATACGCCAAAATGTTGCCCTGAATATCTAAAACCTACGAATTATGAAAGCTTAAAAGGCTGTATTCATCGAATTTCAATACACAATCTTACCATTAATGATTTTTTAAAGCGTAATCCTGATATTTATACACATTACATATTACTGGACCATCAGGATTGGCTTGCCTGGAATGATCCTCGTGCCTTATCAAATGAGTGGGATCTCATCTTGAGAAATAGTAAAACCGGATCCCGGATACTTATGCGTTCAGCGGGTAATAAAATTGACTATCTACAGAAGGACATATTTAAAAATCTTCGTTTCTATCCTGAATTGACGAATTCACTACACAAAAAGGATCGCGTTGGTACATATAAAAGTTTGCACTTTGCGGAAGTAATACGATGACAAATTATTATCAAGCTGCTGACAATCTAAAACAATATTACAGGCTTCATTCCCTGTTTTATGACATAACAAGATGGAGCTTTTTGTTTGGCCGCAAAAAGATCATTACCCATTATCTTCCGGATAACATCCCGGCTGAACGAATCCTCGAAGTGGGTTGTGGTACAGGCAAAAATCTACAATTACTACAGCGTAATTTTCGGGATGTAGCTATTACCGGAGTTGATTTATCCGGTGAGATGCTGCAGAAAGCACAAAAGAAGATTGATTCAAACCAAGTACACCTGGAAGAGACGTATTATGAGTCAAGTTCTTTCGATGACCAATCCTTTGACCTGATATTATTTTCTTATTCATTAAGTATGATGAATCCCGGTTGGAAACAGGCGATAGCCAATGCATATGATCATTTGAATAATGGTGGTCTTATTGCTGTGGTAGACTTTTTCGAAAGTGATATTAACTGGTTTAAAAAATGGATGTTGGTCAATCATGTACGAATGGACAGCCACCTATTACCGGAGTTAAATAAATATTTTGAACCTATTGATTCAACTATTAAAACGGCCTATCTGGGAGTCTGGAAGTATTTGTTATTCGTCGGGAAAAAGCAGTAAGTCAGGGATTAACGGTTTCTGTTTTATTATCTGCTTTCACCAATTGGTCTTTATATTGTAATTCATAAAGTTTCCGATATATACCGTCTTTTTTACGAATAAGCTGTTTATGTGTGCCCCGTTCCCTGATCTCTCCTTTATGCATCACAAGAATTTTATCGGCGTGTTGAATAGTAGATAAACGGTGGGCTATGACAATAGAGGTTCGCCCTTTCATAAGTACATCAATGGCATTATTAACAATTGATTCTGTCTCGGAATCAACACTTGATGTAGCTTCGTCTAACACGAGTATTTTGGGATTATATACTAACGCCCGCACGAAACAAATTAATTGTCTCTGTCCCATCGATAATGAGGCTCCCCGTTCTTGTAACCTGTAATCGTATTCTCCCGGCAATGTCTCAATAAATCTATTGGCTTCCACTAATCTTGCCGCATGTATTACATCCTCTCTTTTGATATTTTCATTTCCAAGAGTGATGTTATCCATGATGGTACCGGAAAAAAGGGCATTGTCTTGAAGTACAAGGCCGAATTTAGTTCTCAGTGAAGCAAGATCTGCTTTTCGGATATCAACATTATCTAATGAAATACTACCCTTATCAATATCATAAAAGCGCATTAACAGACTAATTATAGTTGATTTTCCGGCACCTGTTGCTCCTACTATAGCCACTGTTTGTCCGTGTTCCACTTCGAATGTAACATCCTTAAGCACATATTCTTCCGTACGGTTATAACGAAACCATACATGTTCGAACTTTATATTGCCTTTTGCAGAGGGTAAGTGAACAGGATTTTCCGGGTTTTTAATTTTTACTTCACTATCTAATACACTAAAAATTCGTTCGGCAGCTGCCAATGCACTCTGAAGCGTATTATATTTCTCAGATAAATCACGTATTGGCAGGAAAAACTGACGTACATATTGGATAAAAGCCAGTAGCATACCGAATGTCACTACCCCTGATAAAGACTTTGCTCCACCATACCAGATAACCAAAGCCATAGCAAGGCTGGATATGATCTCCACCGTTGGCCAGAACAGGGCAAAATAAAATATAGTATTGATGTAAGCATTACGATGTGCGCTGTTAATCTCCTCAAAACGTTTCGCCTCTTTACTTTCTCTTCTAAAGAGCTGGACGATAGGCATTCCGGAAATATGTTCCTGAATGAATGAATTGAGACGTGCAATCTGATCCCTTACATCCAAAAAAGATACACGAACTTTCTTTTTGAAAAGAAAAGTAGCATAGATTAAAATCGGCATGGTTGTCAATGCTATAAGGGTTAACTCCCAATTCATTGACAACATAAAACCAATAATGAAAAATATCCGGAGAAGGTCACCCAGCATATTAATGACACCTGATGATACGAGCTGATCGATGGCTTCGATATCACTTGTCGTTCGGGTTATGAGCCGCCCGATTGGATTCCGGTCGAAATACTGTACATGCATATTTTCAATTTTATAGAATACAGCATTTCTCAGGCGATATAATGTTCCTTCTCCAACCCACCGGGTTAGATAGGTATTACCGATCATTAACAGTGATTCACCGACCAGAGCTAAAAAGAGTAACCCGATAATACCCAATAAACCATGATAATCCCCTTTGGAAATGTATTTATCAACAGCTATTTGCGTAAGATATGGCCGTACCGGTCCCAAATAGGATATAGCCAGTGTTATACCCAGAGCTAATAAAACCCACCATTTGTACGGGGACAAATAAGGGTAAAGCCGGCCGAATAATTTTCGGTCAATAACTTTACCCTTTTTCGAATTGTGACTACTGCGTTTCTTAGAAACGGTTGTGCTCATCAAAAGGAGTTCTCGGTGTTATTGGCTTATATTTTGGATTTTCCTTTTGTTGATGGCGATTATCTCTTCTGTTGTCGCGTTTGTTATCATGTTTATGGCCACGATTATCATGTTTATGACCACCACTGCCACTGCTTCCGCCACCACGATTGCCTTTATAATATTCACTGAATTTTCGTGGACTATTACTACCAGCAAATGAACGCCTTTTGAAAGTTTTTCGTTTCTTGGTTCCCTTCTTGTTTTTATAATTATCTTTTTTCCGAAACTGTTTAGCGGCTTTTTGATTGGATTTAACTTTGGGTTCGATAATACCACTCTCATGTTTCGGATCTGTCATAATTGGCCGTAACTCTGTAGCTATCCAGGTATCATCAAAAATCCTGCGAGCTTCTTTCATGAGAACAAACTCATTGGTATATCTTCCCGAAAAATGACCAATTACCAGAAGTTTTGCTTTAGCCTTTTCGGCAACTCTTGCAGCCATTTCAGCTGTGGAATGTCCAGTTTCCTTTGCCCTGTCTTCCAAAGCATTACCGAAAGTGGCTTCATGATAAAGAATAGAGGCTTCTTTACTCAGCTCAATGGCATTTAGGCTGTACTGTGTATCAGTTATATATGCAAAGGAATACCCTTTTCTCGGTTTCCCAACGATATCTTCGGCTTTTACAATGGTCCCGTCATCCAGTTCGACATCATTACCAGCTTTAAGTTCTTTAAACTGATTATCTTCAGATATACCCAAATCAGATGCTTTTTTTGCATCCACTTTTCCAGGTTTATCTTTTTCCTGGAAACGATAACCAATACAGAATTTAGAATGTTCCAGAGGGCGCGCTTCCACATAAAACTCATCCTCATCCGTAACGATTTCGCATTCAAAACCTTTTTTGAGTTCTATGTAATTAACCTTAAATGTGGCTTCTATCTGGGCATGATCGAGATTAAATTCAACGAATTTTTTTATCCCCACCGGACCAATGATGGTCAATGGAGTCTCACGTCTTTGCATATTTAGTGTAGAAAGTAAACCCAAAAGTCCAAAGTAATGGTCCCCATCAAGGTGAGATATGAAAATATAGTCGATTTTCGACCTTTTAATCCCCGCCTGCAACATTTTAGCTTGAGTATTTTCTCCACAATCAAACAAAAATACGCGGCCCTCACGCCATAAAGCTACAGAAGGCAGGCTTCTGTTAATTGTAGGGGTGGCAGATGAAACGCCAAGTGGCACTACTATCATCGTCTTCTCCTTTTGTTGTCGTTAGCCCCATACGCTTTCAAACATATAGAGTTGATTATTATGTACATATATGGATTATAATATATTTAATAAATCTTAAATTTCGGCCAGTTCCTGTTCAATTAACTGTTTCTTATACATATCTGCGTAATGTCCATCTTTTTCAATTAACTTCTTATGTGTACCAGATTCCACAATAGTGTGGTCTTTCATAACATAAATAATATCAGCATTTTTTATTGTGGAAATGCGATGACTAATCATTATTGTCGTCTTACCCTTCATTTCTTTCTTAAGATGTTTTAATATAGCATCTTCTGTTTTTGTGTCAACCGCACTTAAGGAATCATCAAATATTAAAATACTTGGGTTTTTAATCAATGCCCTGGCAATAGTAGTTCGCTGTTTTTGTCCACCGGACATTGTAATTCCTCTCTCTCCTAATATTGTCTCAAATTTTTTCTCAAAATCCAAAATATTTTCAAGAACTTGAGCTTTGTCTGCCGCTTCACGTATCAAATTATCATCAGCTTCTTCAATACCAAACGCAATATTTTCCGCTATCGTATCCGAAAATAAAAATGCATCCTGAGGCACAAAACCTACTGAATTTCGTAAAGTGGCAAGAGGAATCTTGTTGATCGGGTTACCGTCAATTAAAATAGTACCTTCCTGAGGATCGTAGAGACGTGGTATCAACTGGATTAATGATGTTTTCCCTGAGCCTGTTCTTCCTACAATGGCTATATCCTGTCCGGCCTTAATCTTCATATTAATATTATGCACGGCATATCTTTCGGATTCAGGATATTTAAAACTGACATTGTTAAACTCTATTTCACCTTTAATCTCTTTAATATTCTCATCGGTCTCCCCGGTATCTTCTATTTGCACCGGTTGACTCATCAACTCTTCAATTCTCTTCTGAGATGCTGCTGAACGCTGTAATAAATTTAAAGTGTATCCCAACGAAGCCACAGGCCATGTCAGATAAGCCACATAAATGATAAACTCAGCGATATTACCAACAGTCAGGGTTCCACCCATGATCATATCACCACCTTTCCATATGACCAATATTACAGAAATACCAATTAAAAGGTTCAACATGGGAAAAAACAAAGCTTCAATAATAGCCAATTTTAATTTCTTGACGCGATATTCTTCACTTTCATCATCAAACATCTTTTGTTCATAGGCTTCTCTTGCATACGCTTTGATCAACCGGATACTTGAGAATGCTTCCTGTGCCCTTCCAGCCACTCTTGAGTATTGCTCCTGTATCAGGCGTGAACGTTCGTTGATGTAACCACTAACCCAATAAGCAACCGCCGTTAGTATCGGAAGTGGTATCAGAGCCCACAATGTTAACCTCGCATTGACAATAAACATGATCGTTATGATGATACCGGCACGAGTAAAGGTATTTATTGTGTACATGGTACCCGGACCAAAATAATCGCGCACCCTCATCACATCTTCTGTTGCCCGAACATAAATGTCACTGGAATCCCATCGGGTGTAAAAACTTTGTGGCAATTTTTGCAGATGATCAAATATCTCGTTTCGAATATCGAATTCAATGCGACGGGAAGTTACAATAAGGGTTTGTCGTGTGAGAAACAGTAAAATTCCATAAAGCAATGCAGCGCCAACAAGATAACCCGATATGGTTGCCAACTGTATACCTACATGTTCCTTAAAAAGGACATCAAATATATTGCTGTACGACTGTGAGGAATGTTGTACCAGATTTTGTACATCATCAATAGATTTACGCACCAATATCGGTATCCCAACCAAAAAACCATTGGCCAGAGTAAGAAAAAGGGTACCAAGTAAGACCGTACCCTTATATTTTTTAAAATACCTGTTGAGCTTAAAAAGATCAGTCACGTAAACCTGTTATTTTGCAGGGTATTTTTCCAGCCAGTGTTTAGCAAGATTATATCCTGATAAATAAGCTGATTCAATATCATTGCCTTTAAAATAGTCACCTATCAATGCCAGCGGGCCGTCCTCACGATTGATTTCTAAAAATGGTGCTTCTATCGGATTACGGGCACTTCTGTATCGCCATTTTTCCACTATATACCAATCTGGTTGATCAACCCAGTCCTCCACAATTGTCGCTGCTCTTTCAAGTAACAAGTGAGCAATTTGATCATCTGATTCTTTCTGATGTTTATGAAAAAAATCACTATTTGATTGAATAACGAGTGCAAGTCCGTTTGGATTGTCCCTTTTTGAGGAATCGTTGATTATCCATTCAATACGCCCATCCTTGCATTGAACAGCTTTCCAATCCGGCATTTCCCTATTTTCATATCCGGCTACGAGTGAAATACTATTCTCGTATTCTACTTCATCAAGTTGAGTTATCAACTTCCTTACGACTGTTTCATCCTGAGATGTTTGAATAAGACCATAGGCCTGTACTGCAGGTGTCGCTATTATTATGGCGTCCATCTCATATGCATTGAAATTAGTGAGATTGATCATCCATGCCTTTTTCTTATGCCTTTTATCACCGATGAATGTAAATCCACCCACTTTTTCATGGAACTTGGTTTCCACCCATCGCGTCAGATACCCACCTATTTTACTCATACCTTCGGGTGATACATAGTAATCTGTTTTCTCATGACCGGGAAAGCTTTCATAAATATCCTCACCATCGTGATAAGGAAAAGATTGTGTCCATATTTTTAAAAGTCCTTTATCCAATAATTCATTTACAAACTCTTTAAATACTGGATTTTTTGCCGTAAAACTTGCGGCATGAACATCAACAATTAAATTGTTTTCTTTTCCCATTTTCCGGGAAGCTAACCGTCCTTCAAGGGCATCACTTTTTTCAAAAACAGTTACGTCATGTCCACCTTCGGTTAACATTTTTCCTGCAATAAGTCCCGAAATTCCAGCTCCAATAATTCCAATAACCATTTCTAATCTCTGTCGTTAATGTTTTTTTATTTCGTAAAAGTAATAATTTTTATAGATCAAATATTGTAACAACGGGTTTACAAGCTTTTTTATCAATCAAAGCCGGCCAGTAAGCCACAATTTCACTTGCCTTTGGTCGTCCGCCGGCGAATCCGGTTACACCACTGGGGCCTGTTAATATCAAAGGGGCGACTTCCATTCCGAAACGATTCAGATCCGCTTTATTATCGCCTGATGCCGAAATACGCAATTGTATTTCACTGAAATCTTCCTTCATAGTATCGTCGGTGACTGGCTTTTCATCACAACCGTTAAAGCCGATATATTCACAATTAAACGAATCAATATCCAGGTTAAGATTTTCCGCCCTTTTCTTCAGTATTTCTCCCGCCCTTAAGGCCTTTTTCAAAGCTTCGGGCCATGAATAAACAAGTGTGGATGATAACTTATACCCATCATTGTAGCTGGCCGATACCTTATAAAAGGGTGTATCAGGACGGCCTTTTATATCGTGAACACGCACCCGATTTGGCCCGTCATCTACAAGTTGTATTGAAGTGAAATCAGCTACACAATCAGGAGTGATGTATTCTGTAGGATCTCCTATTTCATATACCAACTGTTCCTTAACCGTTTTCAAACTGACAAGCCCACCGGTATTCTCATGCTTTGTCACATAAAAATCTCCATTTGAATGGGCTTCAATAATGGGAAACCCAATATTTTCAATATCCGGAACCTCTTCCCAATCTGTATAATTCCCACCGGTACACTGGGCTCCGCATTCGATGATATGTCCGGCTATAGTGCCGGTTGACATCAAATCATAATTATCAAAATCCCAGCCGAACTCATGGATCATGGGTGCGAGAGTTAAACCAGTATCGGTTACTCTGCCCGTAATTATGATATCAGCACCTTTATTCAGCGCTTCAACAATCGGTTCAGCTCCAAAATATACATTGGCACTTAATAACTGATCGGATACGGTTGAGATTGGCTCGCCGGTATCCATGTTCTTCAATTCATGTCCGTCGCTGATAAGTTCATCGATCCGTTCCAGGATATCATCACCGTCGATAACGGCAATTTTCAATTTCTTATGCCCCTTTTCCCGGGCAATCTTTAGTATGGCATCTTTACAGGCTCTTGGATTAACACCGCCGGCATTTGAAACGACTCGGATACCACGATTTACGATATCCGGGAGTATGGCCTCGATAACATGAACGAAATCCCGGGCGTACCCATATTCGGGATTCCGGAGTTTCTGCTTTTGCATGATCGACATTGTAACTTCTGCCAGATAATCCATCACAAGGTAGTCGATATCCCCTTGTTTAACCTGATTGATTGGTGCGGTTGGCAGGTCTCCCCAAAATCCTTGTCCTGATGCTATTTTGATGACTTCTTTCACAATATTCTCTTTTTTTATAAAAAGTCCGGTAATAATAGTTTTAATAATTTACGTGCGATAATATCGTTACAATTCTGCAATGATGCGAAATTAAATAAGCTTCATTGATTCAGTTAATTATAAAAATGAAAAATACGGAATAAACCAAAGCCAATCACTTTAAATACGTTAATTAGAGAACCCCATTGTCCGATTAAATTTCTTTACGATGGCCAATCATGCATATAGAATCGTATGAGTAATAATAATGCAATTATTTAAAACAAATCCCTCTGAATCTAATTCGGATTTAAAATCTACGTGGTTCTCCGGACTGCTGCGATTATAAAATGTAAATCGGTGTTGCAACTTAGTTGCAATTTTATGTATTATACATGCAACTGAGTTGCAACTTTATTCTAAGAAATGGATTCTTTCTCACTTAAAAAAATATTACGGCAAAATCAGATTAAGACCACCAGGGTTCGCCTTAAGGTCCTCAATGTATTAATAAAATCTGATATCGCACTCAGTCATCATGAGATTGCGGAATCATTAGGTGATGAAGTGATCGATAAGGTTACGCTTTACCGCACCCTTAAACTATTTGAAAGCAAAAAATTGGTTCACAAAGTTGCTACAAAAGACAGGAACTGGCAATATGCGATATGTCTTCAAAAAAGCAATGTGATCACTATTAATCGATCACATGCTCATTTTATTTGTGATGCGTGTGACAAAATATTCTGCATGCCAGAAACAAAAACCGATTTAGCGATTTCTAAGATCTCATATCCTGATAATTTCATGATTACCGGGAAAGAATTAAGACTACACGGATTGTGTCCGGAGTGTCAAAACACCTAAATCAGAATATTTATGGAAAGTACAGAGACACGATCCACCTTTTTATCACGTATTAGTATCATTTTTTCATCTATATGTGTTGTACACTGCATGGTACATCCCTTTATGATCATGCTCCTCCCTTTTGTATCCGAATTTTTTGACGGCACCGTTCAAGTAACCATAGTCCTGATGATCATTCCCATAAGTATGTTAGGGTTTCTGCCTACATGGTTTAAACACAGAAATAGAAAACTCATGCAAATTTTCCTGATCGGGTTAATAACGCTGGTTGCGGCTCAATTACTGATCCCGGATAAAGGCCTTATATACTTGATACGGGGAATATCAGTAAAAACATTCTATTTCAATGCATTATTTACTTTTATAGGAGCCGGGATGCTGGCGTGGTCAACATACAAGAACAATCATCATACTCATGTATGCCATAATCCGGAACATCAGCAAGTCAATCAAGATCATCGTAGGGTAACATCGGATAATCAAGCTTACTAATCACAAATTTAAATGCCGCCTCTATATCTTGCTTTTCAAGATCCGGAAACTTATTAAGAATCTGATCCTGGGTTAAATCGGCTTCATACAATTTAAGTATATCGGCCACAGGGATTCTCATTCCCCGGATGCATGGGCGTCCTCCGCAGAGGTTTGGGTTAATTGTTATACGATCTCTCCAACTAGTCATAATCACCACATTTTACAGGTCCTATAATTATAATAAATCTAATTAAATCAATATTCTATTCACAGGAATAATTGGCAATAATTCCCATTTTTTAAATTCTCTCACATCCGAAATCTACATTACATGACCTAACTATCGGAATAGCAACTACAACCTCGTTTATATTTTTTTATCCAAACATTATCTATTGTTTCATTACCTTAAGTCCGCTTAGTAATTGTATTTCATTACAAAATTGTACCAATGGAGTTTACCATGCAGAAAAAAATCTCATTTTTACCTCTCCTGATGTTTGTTTTGGTTCTACCCCTATCAGAAGTCTATGCCCAATGGAATTATCCGGTTATTAAGGGATATGGTGCCGAGGTATATCTACCGAATGCAGCCGTTCAACCCGATACAAATATTCAGTATAAAATTATTTTTTCGATAACAAAGGATAAGAAAAAGGATGATGTCAACGAGGGGTTGTCTCATCTGGCCCGGTTGATAAACATTTATGCAGCCGCTGGCATACCACCGGAAAAGATGAAACTTGTGGCTGTAATGACCGGATCCGGAACGTATGCCGCTTTGAACAACAAGGCTTATAAAGACAAATTTGGAAATAAAAATCCCAATACTTTTTTGCTAAAGGAACTCAAAGAGAAAGGCCATGTAAAATTATTCGTTTGCGGTCAGGCTATCACGGGTTTATGGTACAGTGAATCCGATATTAATCCCAATGTCAAACTGGCTTTATCAGCTTTAACTGTTGTTCCAACATATGAAATGAAGGGATATGCATTAATGCCCTTCTAACCGTTAACCATCGGAGGTTAATGCATACAAATATTTATAATTAATGCTTGGGGGAAGCGTAATATTTTTTAATCGGCTGGAAAGGCCCGTATTTATGCTGTTTCTGGGGAAAAGGATCTGCAAAGGGACCATACGGGCAATCGATAGGTTTTAGTGACCGGTCCGGAAAATCTTTGGATAATTCTGATTTTACCGGCCTGCTGTGTGAATCGACATATGCCGCGATATCATAGCATTCGTCATCGGTTAGGTATTGCGTACCGATTGTCACGCCAAACGGCATATTGCCTTTTATGAAAGATGCAGCTTTTAATATACGATCCATTCCGGCTCCATTATTAAAACTACCTTTTCCCCATAATGGCGGATAACGATATCCGTCTGCACGGTTTTTACCATTATATTCTCCCTGTCCATCAGTACCGTGGCATTTTGCACAGTTTTGAATATACAAAGTTCTGCCTCTCATTGTATCAGCCTGACGGCTGGGTATCTTTAAGCCGGGATATCCCTTATATTTTTTTTCATATTCAGGTGGCACATCCTCACTCAGCCATTTCATGTATGCTACAATCGCTTTCATTTCACGACTGCTGTCAGGCAGCGGTTTTCCATTCATGCTTCTCTGCATACATCCTTCAATACGATCCTCAATACTGCTGATTTTGTTGTCTCTTTTTCGAAACTGGGGAAACCGATTGATCACTCCCACGAAGGAAGCCCCACCCGGTTTAGTCCCTGCATCCAAATGGCAGTTTTGACAAGACAGGTTATTACCGGCAAAACGCATCTTTTTGTCTGCCACATCCGGACCAATATATTTCGATGTGTGTCTGATGAGTTCATAACCGTATTTGATTAATTGTCCTTTAGGACCAGCCGGTACATCTGTTTCAACATTCTTTGGTTTCCATGCTTCCTTTACTTCATTGGAACGAGGATGTGACCAATGATTATAGAGTAGCAATAATAAAATTACGATACCTACAATGAGAATCGGACGATATTTGGATATATTCTGCAAATTTCTACCAAAAATAAATTGAATTTTATATCCGTACCTGATTTAAATGTACAAATAAATAGTAAAAGCAACATTATATTAGTTTTTGACACAGGCATGATTGTGTTTTCAACAAAGCGCAGAGTGCAAGGCACATAGAGTAAAACACTATAATTAGGTTAACAAATCATTCTCGACAACTAATACCCATAGCCCTATTCATCTGGATTCCCATCAGGTAGTAAATGACATAGGCTTGATAGCAATATTATTCATAGTGGTCTCACGGTTTTGTACCGTCTGACCACTGGTATTCCGGAACAGAATATAAATAACAGCGTTTGTTAACCTATTAAAAATTTACAAACCAAATTAAATCACTTAACACGTATCTCTATATTAAGTCTGAATTACGCCAGTTTTGAAAGATTCAAAATGTGGATTATGATTGGCCACATTTATCGCCATCGATATTTTTTGCCTTGTTTCCATTGGATTGATAATGGCATCCACCCAAAGTCGGGCAGCCGCATATCGTACTTTTGTCTGTGAATCGTACCGGTCACTGATTTCTTTCAGAAACGTTTGCTTATCCTCGTCACTCACTTTCTCACCCTTTTTCTTCATGGATGACACCTTAATCTGTAATAGGGTATTTGCGGCCTGTTGGCCACCCATAACAGCAATTTTAGCCGTAGGCCATGCAAACATAAAACGAGGATCATAAGCACGGCCACACATAGCATAATTTCCTGCTCCGTAACTGTTTCCAACGACAACGGTTATCTTGGGCACGATACTGTTAGCCACGGCATTGACCATCTTTGCACCGTCTTTGATGATGCCACCATGCTCTGCTCTTTTACCAACCATGAAACCTGATACATCCTGGAAAAAGACGATTGGTATTTTCTTCTGATTGCAATTCAAAATGAAACGAGCTGCTTTATCGGCGCTATCGGAATAAATTACTCCGCCGATCTGCATCTCTCCCTTCTTTGATTTTACAATCAGCCTTTGATTGGCCACGATACCGACACTCCACCCGTCGATACGCGCATAACCGGTCAGCAATGTTTGCCCGTATCCTTTTTTGAATTCCGTAAAACTGTCTTCATCAATGATACATTTCAATACTTCCATCATATCGTACGGGCGGGAAGCATCCGGTGGCATAATATTGAATATTTCGTCCGGATCTTTATCCGGATCTTTGGGTTCCGAACGGTTGAAATCAGCTTTATCAAAAGGCCCTAATTTGTCCACAAGGTCACGGATAGTACTCAGACATGTATCGTCATCAGGCATTTTATAATCCGTCACCCCGCTGATTTCAGTTTGAGCAGTAGCTCCGCCCAATGTTTCATTATCTACATTCTCCCCGATAGCCGACTTAACCAGGTAACTGCCGGCCAGAAAAACGCTTCCAGTACCATCCACAATTAACGCTTCATCACTCATAATCGGAAGATATGCCCCGCCCGCCACACAGCTGCCCATGATAGCCGCAATTTGTGGTATACCCATAGCGCTTATCCTGGCATTATTCCTGAAAATGCGTCCAAAATGCTCTTTATCGGGAAATATCTCATCCTGCATGGGCAAATAAACACCGGCCGAATCGACCAGATATATTAGCGGCAGATAATTCTCCATGGCTATTTCCTGTGCACGCAAATTCTTCTTGGCAGTTATCGGAAACCATGCACCGGCTTTGACGGTAGCATCATTGGCGACGATCATACATTCTCTGCCGGAGATCGTGCCCACTCCGGTTATCACACCCGCAGCCGGACATCCGCCCACTTCTTCATACATTCCATCACCGGCCCAAATACCAATTTCATGAAATACCGTGTCCTTATCCAATAATTTTTGAATGCGTTCTCTGGCTGTTAATTTACCTTTTGAATGTTCCTTATCGGCTCGTTTCTTACCGCCGCCTTTCCTGATTTTAGCTTCTGTTTTATTCAGCTCTTCAATAGTTTTTAAATGACTAGTGCGAAAATCATTAGTTTTGGTGTTTCCTGATTGTTTCAGACCCATAAAATAATTCTTTTAATACTTTGATAGGTTATATGTCTTATTCTGGAAATCAAGATAAGTAAATTTAAACAGACTGACTCGTTCAGAAAAATTTTACCTTATCTTTTATACTTTATAAGATAATTGGATGAAAATGATCGTTAATAGCAATTAACATTCCAAATAACACGTTACGTATTTTAAGATAGGTTCTTTCTCTATATTTGTTTAGCGTTATATTACATGTGTAACCTTCAACTAATGGCTACTTATTGTGAACAATAAATCCACATATACATTAAAATTACCGACATTTATCCTCTTATTATTGGGGATGACATTTCCTGTATTAGCTCAGCGGAATATGACATATCCGATGCTTGTTAAGCATTCACGCCAACCGCGTATATACTATGATTACGTTGTGTTACCTCAAAAAAATAATGAGAAAAATAAAGTGCTAATCAGTTTTAAGATCGAAAACGATTATCTGACTTTTAAAAAAGCTGTCTCGGATAATGGGGATCAGTATTTAAAGAGTAACAAGAATTTTGAAGCACATGTCAATATAAATCTTGAGGTTTTCAAGGGGGATTCAACACTTCATATCGATAAAAATAAGGAAAAACGGCCGGAACAAAGATCAGACAGGGATGACCGTGACCGAAGAGACCGTGATCGTTTTACCGGACAGGATAATATCCAACTTCCCCCAAATAAAGAATCTGTTACAAGGACGTTCTGGCGGGGTGTGGCTAAAGCAAAAACATACGAAGAAACAAAATCCCATAAAGAATATCTTCAGGGATTCTTTTCCGTAGAACTCAAACCAGGATATTATAGTGCATTCCTTCAATTAAGTGAACCTGATATCAGTGAAGGCAAACATAGTACAGTGAGGATAATCCACGTTCCGGATTATACCAAAGAACACACTTCCTCCATTATCATGCTCGATCAAATAAAAAAATTCGATGCTTCGGATAAATTACCATTGCTCAATTTCGGTGATAATGTCTATTACGGTAAAAATTTTGGCATTTTATTCAGTGTTCCCCAAAATGAGCAAGGCACAGATTATAAAGTTGAAATCGATAACCTTGGGACAAATCCCAAGGACACAAGTTCAGCCAAAATTGCTTATACATCAGATATATCAGCTGATAATGTAATTAATAATATTGGACTTAAAGCTGATACTTCTCATAATAAAGTATATCTCAAATTAGTTAAGGATGAAGATCCAAATTATGCTTATGCCAGTATCCCCAACAGCCGATTTGCCAACGATTCGTATCGGATAAAGATTATCAACAATAAGAATAATAAGATTCTTACCTCAAGAATTTTTCAATCACGCTGGCTGAACATGCCGACCAGTTTATTGAATCTGAATGTTTCCATCGATATGCTGCACTTTATTCTCAATAAAGATAAAGTAAAAGAGATGAATAGCGGATCCTTTAAAGAACGGGAACAGAAATTCCGTGAATTCTGGAAAAAACGGGATCCAACGCCCAATACTCAATACAATGAATTGATGGCCGAATACTATCGCCGAATTGATTATGCATGGGAACATTTTACTACGATCAACAAACCGGGTTATGACACAGATCAGGGTAAGGTTTACATTAATCTTGGTCCGCCAGACAGGATTGAACGACATTTTCCCACTAACGGTCCGGCCATTGTCATCTGGTATTACGGTAAGCGAAAATATGCTTTTCAGGCGACAAGCGGTTTCGGCGATTTCGAACTCGTTAAATAATTATTCATTAATAAAAAGGTATCTGAATGTATCCACGCATAGCCATTTCCATTGGGGATTATAACGGAATTGGCCCGGAAGTAACTATTAAAGCTGTTCATGAACTGATGGATAGTAATAAAATGACACCCATTATTTTAGGATCATCAAAAATAGTGAATTTTTACCTGGATACATTAGATATAAGTTTACCATATCATGCGATATCTTCCATTCAGGATATGTATATCGGTGAAGTCAATGTTCTTGAATGTCTGCCGGCCGATAAGATAGTTATTCATATGGGACAAATAGAAAAGAATGCCGGAGATATGTCAATGCGTGCTGTGGAGACGGGAATTAATCTATGTATGGAACATAAAGCAGATGCTTTGGTCACCGCCCCAATTTCAAAAGAGGCTATTCAGAAAGCCGGATATCCCTATCCCGGACATACGGAGTTCCTTGCCGATAAAACAAATTGCAAAAAATACATGATGATGATGGTTAACGATCGTTTACGTGTCGGTCTGGTAACTATTCACATCCCATTGGCCGAGGTTGTCTCTCAAGTTACCAGGAAAGCCATCCTTGGCCGTATACAGAGTATGCATAAAACGTTATCGGATGATTTCGACCTCAAAAAGCCTCGCATCGCTGTTTTGGGCCTCAATCCTCACGCCGGTGACGGAGGTGTCATAGGTAAAGAAGAAATAGACATCATACGCCCCGCTATGAACGACGCTGTACAAGCAGGTATTGAAACCGACGGTCCTTTCCCCGCTGACGGATTCTTCGGTAATCGAATGTATGAACAATATGACGGTGTTATCGCCATGTATCATGATCAGGGACTTATTCCATTCAAAACGTTATCGTTCAATGCAGGGATCAATTTCACGGCCGGCCTGCCTATTATCAGAACGTCTCCGGACCATGGAACAGCTTTTGATATTGCCGGTAAAAACAAAGCCAGTCATAAATCACTCATTCAGGCCATAGAACTGGCTTATAAATTAAGCATGAATAGAAATAAGGAATACGCTTCGTGAGTACACCGGAATCGCATATTTCAACCGATATTTACCAGAGCCTTGCTTTGATTTATGATGATGTAATGAGCGATATTGATTATGAGTTGTGGTCAAATTTTATTGACGCCATCATTCAAAATCATAATCCCGATACCTATTCTATCCTGGAGCTCGCTTGTGGTACAGGTTCGTTTGCCATTTCTCTTGATGAGCTTGACTGTTATAATATTACAGCTACCGACCTGTCTCAGGAGATGATCGATGTAGCGCGTAAAAAAGCTGATTATATTAATGCTACTGTTGATTTTAAGCAGATGGATTTCACCCGTATAACTATTGATCAGACCTATGATGTGGTATTGATGCTTTTCGACAGTATCAACTATTTACTATCCGAAAAAGATATCATTACGGTTCTGCAACAGATTAAGCCATTACTCAATCGGAATGGATATTTTATTTTCGATTTTACCACCCCTTCCAACTCTGAAAAAGCTGAAAAGCTACTGAATGATAAAGGATTATCGCACAACAATTATCAATATATCCGGAAAAGTAAATATGATGCGATCGAGGGGATCCATTATAATGAGTTTCAAATTGAGAAGTTAGATTCAAATAAAAACGTTGCTGGTGAAATATATCATGAAATTCACAAACAACGTGTGTATACTTTAGCTCAAATGACAAGTATCGTAAATCAAAGTGATTTTAAATTAGTTGCCAAATACGACACTTTCGATTTAATTGAGGCAGATGATAACAGCGATCGAATCACGATGGTATTACAATGATGGATGATATAGTAATAGAGTTTAGAAATGTATCAGTGACCTACGAGAACCGGAGGGTTTTAAACAATATTAATTTTTATCTGCAGAATGGCGAATTTGTGTATCTAATTGGTCACACCGGAGCCGGAAAAAGTTCGTTTCTAAAATTGATCTATCGCGATGTACTGCCTGATTATGGTGATGTACACGTAGCAGGCTATAATGTTCCCCGCCTGAATCGGCGAAAAGTCCCAATGTTGCGACGCAGCCTCGGCATCGTGTTCCAGGATTTTCAACTCATGCCCGATCGTAATGTATATGATAATGTGGCCTTTGCATTAGAAGTGACCTCTGCCAGGAGTAGCATCATTAAACAGCGTGTGCTTGAGGTTTTGTCTATGGTTGGGCTTAGCCATAAAAGACAAAATATGCCAAACGACCTATCAGGAGGCGAGCAGCAACGAGTTGTTATAGCGCGAGCGCTGGTGAACGAGCCCCGTATCATGCTGGCTGATGAACCAACAGGGAACCTCGACCCCGACGCTTCAGCTTCTATCATGGAATTATTCCAAAAAATCAATAACCGAGGTATGGCCGTCCTGATGGTGACGCATAATTATGATGTGGTAAAACATTTTCCTCACCGTACAATGAAACTCGAAGACGGAAACATCAAAGAAATAACGGCTGCACAGTTGTAATTATCTAATAAGTAATTATTTACTTTCATTACAACCCTTAGGCTTGAATAACTATAATAAATACGCATAATTTATCGTGCTCATACTTTTTTTAATCTTCAATCTTTTTCTGTCCGGTAATCCCTCCCAAAAACCGGCTTACAACAAAAAGCTGGTAAAATTAATCGAGCAACTACAAAACACACCCACTCTCAAAAACGCTCATTGGAGCATATACGCCGAATATGTGGATACCGGTAAACCTATCATATCTTTGAATAGTCAAAAATCGATGACCCCGGGATCTGGTTTGAAAGTATTTACTACCTCCACCGCTTTAAATGTATTGGGACCCGATTACCGGTATAAAACAAAGCTATTTTATGACGGTACCATTAATTCCGACAGTACATTGCACGGCAATCTGTATATTGTCGGCGGCGGCGACCCCACCCTGGGGTCTGATCTTGTCAAGGGATCTCAATCACTTGACAGTCTGATGCAGTCGTGGGCTACTGCTATAAAAATTGCCGGTATTAATACAATTGATGGATCAGTGATCGCCGATAACACATTATTCGATCCACAGACCGTGCCCGATTTCTGGCAATGGATGGATATGGGGAATTACTATGGTGCAGGCGTGAATGCTTTATCCATTCACAATAATATGTACCATCTTTATTTCAAACCGGGCAAACAATACGGGGACTCTGCCGAAGTATTACGAATGAAACCGAATATCCCGGGCTTACATTTTATAAACGAAATGAAAACAGGCTTTAGAGGATCCGGTGATCAGGGGTATATTTACTGTGCACCACGTCAATATACGGCGCTTCTTAAAGGAACTGTACCGGCCGGTGTTTCCGAATTTTCAATAAAAGGAGCTATACCCGATCCTGCCCTGTTCGCGGCTCAATATTTATCTTCGTGGTTAAATCAACACAAGATAGCTGTTATAAAAAGGGCGAAGTTGTTGAAATCTTCAAAAGTCTATGATCCTTCAAACGTAATTGTGACCTCGTATTCACCGCCATTGAAGGATATCGTTTATATAACGAATAAAAAAAGTGATAATTTGTATGCCGAAACCCTACTTAAAACCCTGGCATTACGAAAAACAGTTGACGGATCAACGAGGATGGGTACTCGTTTTCTGAAATCTTATTTGAGAAAACACGGTATCCCGATGGCAGGGTTTCGTATCTATGACGGTTGCGGATTATCGCGGACGGATGTCATTACTACAAAAGCCATGGTAAAATTACTGGAGTTCATGACACATCAACCTACATTCAGTGATTTTTACCGCTCATTAGCCATAGTCGGTGATAAACAGGATATCGGCTATTTCAGGAACTTTGGTTCTCATACAATCTTAGCCGATAATGCCCGCATTAAATCCGGATTATTAACTAAAGTAAGGAGTCATTCTGGTTATTTACGTGATAGAGCGGGACGTTTGATTGCTTTCTCAATGATCGCCAACAATTATACGGGGAATTACCACCGCATCGACCGCATCCATAAAGAAATCATGCTGCGTTTAGCAGAGTTACATTAGTTGATTGAAATCATGACTTATAGATTGTTACCTCATCCTTTTACAGATTTTTATATCGCTTCCAACCCCTGAAAAGAAACTTATAAATATTTATTGGATAAAAAGTAACTGATAACTGCTTACTATTCACTAAAATGAGCCGGCTATTTCTTATGGTATCGATCTTTATCATGTCGCCATTTTCTGTGTTCACGCTCATGATGGCGCATTCTGCGTGTCAAACGTTGATACTGTTCATCCGTTAAGTAAGGTTGCAATTCTGATCGTAATGAATCACCTATTTGAGCTATTTTTTTTCGCTTATCAACATAGACTTGTGTTAAACGGTGAGCAGTATTTGTAAGAATCGGCTCTATCTCTTTTTTCTGCTTTTCCGTAGGTTGAATAATATGTTCCATTATTTTCACAAAACCCGGACGAGTTTGCATTTCTGCTATTCTATTGAGCCGGTGACGCATCACAGCTCCCGTAAGAAATACCCCAAGAATAATCCCAATAATAAGTGTACCGGCAATCACCAGTATTGTTTTAGTTCGCGTTTTCATCATAATTAATTACCTCATTATTCAACAGGGTGATATTGCTTGACGCATCATTGATTGACAATGGTGGCAAGGCAATTACAGACTCTATAAACGGCTGGTCGACAGACGTACTGTCCTGTTTTGAAAAAAGATTATAAGAACCTAAAAGCATAGCTACTATAAATGCTGTAAAGGCGAAGCGATAAAACATATGAACCAGGTAGTTATATGAATCATCGGTAAATATAGAAAGTTGTTCCTTATTAAACCGTTTTAGAACCCTCTCTGCAAAATAAGGCTTAAACGATTCCTCCCTTGCAGCTGATACCAGAACATGTGTTTGTCTTAGCTCTTCATATTCCCTTTTCAATGAAGATGAATCTTTAAACAATGCCTGCAACTGCTCTTCTTCCCCTGACGATAAATTATCTTCCAGGGCCTTAAGCATCAATTTACGTTCATACGTTAATTTCATGGCTATTTAAATATGGCTTTAACAAAATCCTAAGTTTATCAATTGCTCGTGAATATCGTGAGAGTACGGTACCAACCGGGATATCTAAAATATCTGCCGTTTCATTTGTTGAATATTCCCTCAACATTCGTAATACGATTACAGATTTAAACTCCGGTTTCAATTTACCTATTGCTTTATGTACCATTTCTTTCAACTCCATATCTTCCATATCAGTCATTTCTTCGGAAGGATATATCATCTCTTCTTCATCATAACCCGATACGGAAAAAAATCTGCGATTTTGTCGCTCCTGTCTTTTTAACTCATTCAAAGAAAGATTAATAGCAATTCTTGTTAAATAAGTCCCAATAGATGACTCTTCCCTAAACTTGTTGATTGATCGAATAAATCTTATAAACGTTTCCTGTCCAATATCCTCAGCCTCTGCCCTGTTTCCCAACATACCTTTTACTGTCGCAGCCACCTGAAATTCATAGCGATCGATCAGGATACGAAAAGCCTCCTGATCTTCACTTCGAATACGTTCTAACAATTCTTTATCTGATGGATTCTGCGTGTGGGACATCCCGGGTAAATATCATTATTGGATTACATACAAAAGTAACATAATATTAGTTAAAGTGTTTAATAATAAGGTATGGGAAACATAAAGCCTGTACCTTTCATATCAGCGATTACGGTTAATACCCGGGCGTTGTTGTTGCATCCTGTTCCACATCTCATCACGCATCTTTTTGAATTCTTCCATCTGATCGTTATTCAGCACCTTCTGAAGTTTGTTTTCCAATTCCTGACGTGATTTCATCATTTGATTATGGATAGCGGTCCTGTCAACATTATTATTCTTCCGCATTTCCTGCATCGTTTTCATTTGCTCCTGAAGGTGTTCCGCAAAAATATCTTTCACTTTTTGTTCTTGCTCAGCTGTTAAATCCAGGCGTTGAGACATCTGTTGCATCATATAATTCATTCCGGCTCCCGACCGTGGTCCCATAACCTGACCCTGCATCCTTCCACGACGATCATAATTCTTACGTCTGTCAAATTTATTTCTGTGGAAGTGACGCTTCATCCTCTGATCTCTCATTTTTTGCCACTCAGCGATTTGCTCTTTGCTAAGAGTACTCTGTAACTTTTGTTGGGTATCCTGTCTTTGTTTAGACATTGTCTGCCACATTTGCTGGCGTTTCTGAACACTTTCCGTCAGGATATTTTTTACTTTAGTTTGCTGATCACTGCTGAGATTCAAACGTTGTGTCAACCGGGCCATAGCCATATAAACCCAACTATCCGCATTGAATTTTTTCCCTCTGGCTGTTCCCATGTTTGCTTTCGAACCCTTCCATTGTCCCATGTGATCATAATAGCGGTTAAATTTCCTATGATGCATACGGTCTCTTCGATTCATCCAAAATCGATCCTGCATCTTTTGGAAATCAGCCACCTGATCTTTATTCAATATTTTAAGAATATTGTTATGGGTATCTTTACGAAGATTACTCATCTGCTCGAATGCCTGTTTGCGTTGCTGCATACGCTCTGTAAAAATTTCTTTCACTTTAGCCTGTTGATCATTGCTCAGATTCAGGCGTTGAGTCAGCCGGGTCATCATTGTATCAATATTCATCTGCCGGTTTTGCATCATTGCAGGTCGTTTCTGTGCAAATACACTTGCTAAACCAATACTCAGTACAATTCCCACCGACACGCTCAAACGAAGTAATCCACTTCTGAATTTTCCTGTTTTACTTATTGTCTTCTTCATAATAGTGTTTATCTAAAGATGGCCGTTATTAGTTTACGCCTTATTGTGAGCTCTCTCAATAATTCGATTTTCTTTAGTTATTAGACAATTTATTTCTTCATTTTATTCCACTATTCATAAATATTGATCCATACCTAATAAAAAAGGCGTCCCAAATATATATTCGGGACGCCTCTATAAACATTAAAACTATTGCGGTGTAATAAGTTACATGATTGTCAGATTAAATCCTGAAAAATGTAGTATTAAAATTAAAAGTCCGATGACGATTCGATACCATCCAAATATTTTAAAGCCATGATTTGTCAGATATTCTATAAAAGTCTTAATCGCTAACATGGCTACCAGGAATGCTACGATATTACCTATTATCAATATATCGATCTGTGTATTATTAAAACCCGGGCCATTCGTATAAAAACGAAATATTTTAAAACAAGTAGCGGCAAACATGGTCGGTACGGCAAGGAAAAATGAAAACTCGGCCGCCGTTTTCCTATTCAGTTTTTGTTCCAGTCCACCGATAATTGTTGCCGCAGAACGAGACACGCCCGGAATCATGGCTATTATCTGAAACAAACCGACAACAAAGGAGTTCTTATATGTAACTTCCTTATCCGGAGTATTCTCAGTCTCTCTGAACCAATCGTCAACAAACAGAAGGACAATACCACCAATAAACAGGGATGTGGCCACAACAATTACATTGCCAAGCATTTCATTGATATATTTTATGAGGATGAGTCCAACAACTGCAGCCGGTAAAAAAGCGACAAAAAGCTTATAGTAGAAGTCCATTGATTTAATAAATCTCCGCCAGTATAACACAATAACCGACAGTATAGCTCCAAACTGAATGGCCACAGTAAAAGCTTTTGTATATGGACTCTCAGCTATCCCCATTATTGAAGAAGCGATGATCATATGGCCTGTTGAAGAAACCGGTAGAAATTCGGTCAGGCCTTCAACAATACCGAGAATAATAGATTGAATTATTGACATGACGTTTTGATAAAATTGTTTTTGATAAACGGATTACACTTTCTGCTAAAAAATTGTATCTCTATTTGTAGTGGCCGCCTGACTGCCTGTGAAAGAATAGAAGATAGTTAAAATGATTTTTTGTACGTAATTTTTTTTTAGTATCGAAAAATATATGTCATTAACTACCGCATCTTGATTTAGAAAACGTACCAGTGATTCGTAAGTTTAAGTGATATATCCATCTTTTAGAAAAGACAGTTTATATAATGACTCATTTGGAAAAAGTAACCGAACAGGTTCGCCTGGAAGCTACCCGGCTGGGATTTGAGGCATGTGGTTTTAGTAAAGCACGACGTCTGGAAAAAGAGGAACGAAGATTAGAGGAATGGCTGCTGGGAAATCGTAACGGAACCATGGATTGGATGGAGCGTAATTTTGACAAACGTGTTGATCCAACCAAACTTGTTCCCGGCGCCAAATCGGTAGTAAGTGTGTTATGCAGCTATAACCAGGATTTTTCTGATTTTTATCCGGATGGTAATGTGGTACCGAAAATTTCCAAATATGCTTTGGGTGACGATTATCATAATGTGCTGAAAGAAAAACTATATGCCCTGTTTCATTATACCGAAAATCTTATTGGCGGCCTGGAAGGACGTGTTTTTGTCGATTCTGCCCCGGTGCTTGATAAAGCATGGGCTGCTCAATCCGGAATCGGTTGGGTCGGTAAGAATAGTAATATTTTAAATAAAGAGTTGGGGTCATGGTTCTTCATCGGGGAATTGATCGTAGATGCCGAATTTGCTTATGATCACCCTACAACCGATCATTGCGGTACTTGTACTCGATGTATCGATGCTTGCCCTACAGACGCCATTTATGAGCCTTATAAGGTCGATGGCAGTAAGTGTATCTCCTACCTGACAATCGAACTGAGAGATCAAATACCGGAAGAATACCATGAACAAATGGGAGAATGGATGTTTGGCTGTGATATTTGCCAGGATGTTTGTCCATGGAACCGTAAGGCTGTCAATGGTAAAGAAGAACGTCTATTTGCCCGCGAGGATTTATTAAACCCCGATATGGATTACTGGGAAGAACTGGATATTGAAGAATACCGGCGTCTTTTTAAGAAAAACCCTGTTAAACGGGCTAAATTTAAAGGGTTGAAACGAAATATATCGATAGTTTCAAAAAACTTGCGAATAGATGGGAGAGAATAGTGTAAGTGTGTTAAAGTTATAGAGTATTGGGCTTAGTTTCTATGTTTTTTTAAGGCCACAGAGCCCTCCTTCCAACGTCGTTCCGGACCCCCCAATCAATATCATTCCAAGCCCAATTAACGTCATACCTGACCCCTCAACGACGTCATTCCGGGCCCAATTGACGTCATTCCGGGCCCCGACCCGGAATCTCCCGGTTAAAGGCTGGGAACGTTGTTCCCTCTCTAATTGGTAGGAACGCTTAGGGGTTAAAACCACGGTTTGTAAACGGTGCCAACGCCTTGGCTGGATCCTGAATTAAATTCAGGATGACGTCGTTGGATAACTGAATCAAGTTCAGCCTATCCCGACGTTTTTTAGGGAGATGACGTCGTTTGGGGGTTGGGCTGGGCGTAGGATTCTAACTAAAAAGCTTCCAGCCATTTCCCTATCAACGCCACTCCGGCACTATCTTTAGACGTCATTCCTGCCCGCCCAATGACGTCATTCCGGGCCCAGACCCGGAATCTCCCGGTTAAAGGCTCTAAGCGTTGTTACCTCTCTAATTGGTAGGAACGTTTAGGGTTAAAAACCACAGTTTGTAATCGGTACCAACGCCTTGGCTGGATCCTGAATTAAATTCAGGATGACGTCGTTGGATAACTGAAT
>DATFMH010000145.1:0-7853 GCA_035267045.1 Balneolales bacterium | reverse complement strand
AATCTCGATTATAAAACGGGAACGGCGACTCGTTACAACTCCGATCTCTATGATCTGACCGAGAACAGCGTCCTTCCCTTGTTAGGCCGGTATGACTATTTCGATTACTTCTGGAATGATGGATTTACCGGGGAAATCGGGTATCGTCTTAAAAAAATAAACTCAACGTTTAAAGTTGGTTTCAACGATTATCATCAGACATCCCTGACCGGTGTCACCAATTATGACCTGCTGGGCCGTGATTATCAGCAAAGGATTAATCCGCCGATCGACGACGGCTGGCTGCGTTCATTGTCATTTACATTCGATTATGGTGATAAGTTCATCCCGTTTTCACTGGTTGGTCAGCAGCACATCACCCTTCACGTAGAACACAGCATGCCTGATGTGCTTAGCAGTGACTATAATTTCACCAAGTACCAGTTTTCTATAGACTGGCGGTTTAAAACCTTCTTCACGCGCCGATTTCTTCCGAATGTTCTGGATTTGCGTCTGGTCGGTGGTACCTATTCCGGGAAGTTGCCGCTTCAAAAATTCGGTATCCTGGATGCGAGTATGGGTGGCTATACGCCCTTCGGCAGTTTCAAGACGCAACGCAGCAATCCGTTTGAAGGGGAGAGTTACTTAGGACTCTATTGGGAACACAATTTCCGGACGATCCCGTTTGAATGGCTCGGATTGCACACGCTTGCTCAAAAAGGATGGAGTATCATCGTTTTCGGTGCCGATGGCCGGACGTGGATTTCGAAAAATCGTCTGAAAAACCTGCAAAATATCTATCAGCCAAAGTATTCGGATGGGTTTCATCATGAGATCGGGATATCCCTAAACGGCATTTTCGGGATTTTCCGGCTCGACTTTGCCAAAAGAGTTGGAGAATCAGGCTATACCTTTGGTGTTAGTGTCGCCCGGATTTTATAAATTAGACGGTACCTAAATAATTTCGCCGTCAATTGATTAGAAACGAATGACTGATTTCCGAAAAAAGCTATTTTTACTCCTGCTGTTATTATTTGTACTACCGGTTTATTTACTGGAAGCCCAATCGGTTGTTAATACCTGGCAGTCTTATTCTTCATTGAGAACCGTTACTCATATATCGCTTGATAAAAGCGGAACCATATGGTGCGCCACCACCGGTGGATTGTTTTCCTTCAAAAATGATACCATGCAATCACATTTTACCAATATTGACGGCATGTATAATGTGAATCCTACAGCCATGGCCTATGATGCGGTTCACAACGGAATCTGGATGGGATACAATGACGGCACGATCGAGTTTTTTGATATTAAAGATAAGACGTTCACGCAGTATAAAGATATTTACCGGGCCACCCGGTACAATCCCCGGGGGATCAATGCGATGAAGATGAAAGGGGATACGGTGCTGATAGCCACCGATTTTGGCATCGTGTTATTTGATTCTAACAAGGATTTTGTACTGGATACCTATCCCAATCTTGGCCGGTTTGACAGTGGTATTAAAGTTAATGATATCGATTATGATGGCAGTAAAATCTATTGCGCCACTGATCAGGGTGTAGCTATCGGGGACGAATCGGCCGGTGACCTGGTAGTACCCTCGAATTGGCAAAATTACGATGGGAAAAACGGCTATATCGACGGCGCTACTATCGCTCTCGGTTATTATGACGGTCGGTTATATGCAACAACGTCAACCGGCCAAAATTATGAGTTCGATGGGACAAACTGGGCTAAATCCGCGGCGTTTTCTTCTATTGGCATTACGAAGTATAAAAGAACCAATAATGATCAGCGGTTGCTGGCAGTTAGTGCCACCAATGCGTACATCATGACAAAGTCAGCATTGAAAAGCATTAAAGTCAGCAAGGGTCAACCATTATTATCTGCCGAATTCTCTAAAACGGGAAACACAACCTCTCTTGTTGTAGGTACCTCGACAGAAGGCCTGGCAATCATAAATGATTATAATAATCTGACGGTTAACGGTTACTTTGCTCCTGACGGGCCATATTTGAATTTGTTCTCCGGATTGAACGTGGATGATGGTGTTTTGATATCCGGCTCCAGTCCGGTACCGGGAAAAGCCGTCTCCAGTATACGAAGTACGGGTTATTATATCTACAAAGACGGCAAGTGGGAGAACTATAATCTGAGTACCAATTCCACACTTGGGCAAAGTAACATCAACAGTTTGTATATCTCGACATATAATGATCAATCCTATTATTTCGGCAGTTGGGGTAAAGGCATCGTTGAGCACGATAAGAAAACGGGGACCATAACTGTTTATGGATCATCTAGCGGTCTTGAAGGTGTACCGCAGAATAGAAATTTTATCGTGATCAGCGGTATGGCTCAAGATTCAAAGGGAGTTATTTGGGCGGTCAGTTACCTGGCACCCAACACCCCGCTGTTTTACCATGAACAAGGTAAGGATACCTGGATTGGCCTACGTCGTTCACCCGTAGTAAGTTCCAGTGAGGGTTACTATGGTTTGATGGTTGATTCGTATGATCAGAAGTGGATCAGCTTACAGGTTCCGGGTGGATCCGGTGATGGCATCCTTGTACTTGATACCGGAGACCCGGCAACACCCAATGATGATAAAGCTTTTCATTTGACGACCAAAATTGATCAGGGTTTTCTTCCGGATGACAAGGTAAATGCGATGGTGGAGGATAAACGCGGCGAAGTATGGGTCGGCACCGATCGTGGCGTGGTACATTATTTATTCCCGGATCGGATCATTGATGGAAACGCGAACGACAGGAGGGCGGAGTTTTTGCGAAAAGCGGGAACAGATTCACTCATACTGCGTGATTTACATGCGACCTCTATCGCGGTTGATGCCGCTAATCGTAAATGGATAGGTTCACAGGGAGATGGAGTATGGCTTGTCTCTGCTTCCGGAGACCAGGTACTGCAGCATTTTACAACGGAAAATAGTCCGCTTATTTCAGATAATATCACTTCTTTGGCTATTGACGATAAAACCGGTACGGTTTATATGGCGACGGATAAAGGGCTTGTGAGCTATGTGAGTGTTGTCAAAAAGGCACAGAAAAAAATGAAGAAATTGTTCATATATCCAAATCCGTATTCGTATGCCAGAGAAGACGGAAATATCATTATTGACCAATTATCCGATCAGACGACGATTCGTATATTAACGGTTGACGGTCAGCTTGTGAAGAAGATCAATGCGCAGGGTGGACGAGCCGAGTGGGATGCGAGGGATTACAACGGGCACAAGCTGCCCACCGGCGTATATCTTATCGTGGCTCTCGATAAACAAAATAATGAAAAGGGTGTGGGTAAGATTGTGATTGTTCGATGATTAACCGGAAGATGGATACCGGAGACCGTAAATATTTTAACCACAGATTTCCGCAGGTCTAAGCGAAACCATTATTCATTACTAAGCTGTCCTACCAGGGAATTCGAGGGATCTATAATGGCCTCAAACTTTCACATGCTTATATCTTTAAAAAGGTAACTTAACGCTGATAGATTCCTCCAATGGCGGTCGGAAAGACTGAATAGTCGGTAGTTGTGTTAGTTTGTAAGTAGTTGATAAATTTGTTTACCTCTAAGCAAAAAAAGGTGTCATTGCGAGGATTGAATGAGGCGAATGCCGAATGAATGACGCGGCAATCCCCTTCCGTTGATTGGGACTGTAAACATATCCAAAAGTTGATAAAATGGGTTGATTAACCTGCAATAACACACCGGTCTATCCGTACATTTTTTTGTTGTCGTTGATAACACTTGTGGCATAACGATGGAAGGCGATTACCGCACTCCGCTCCCTCTATATTTTTTGGGAGAGACTCCATCCATTTGTAATGACAGCCAGGGCGATTTATGTGTACGCTTTTCTTGTACCTATGGTGATAAAAAAAAGCGGCTTCGAAATGAATCGAAACCGCCTTTTTAAATACTTATGTATTAACCCGTTAATTAATTATTGGGTTGATACTTATATGGATTGATAGGATGTGATTCAGCACGGCGATTAGCGCGGCATCCTTTTCCTTGTGTATCCATATGGGCACATGGTACAGGTGCTTTACCTAATCCACGGGCATCAATACGATCACCGGAAATTCCATTGTCAGTATAGAATTTAAATACGGCGTTTGCTCTTCGTTTACTGAGACGCAGGTTATATTGATCGCCACCAACATGGTCAGTGTAAGCATCTACACGTACTCTGAATTTCGGATTTTCCTGCAGCTTTTTAACGTTTTCTGTCAATTGCTGAGCTGCCTGATCATCGATATTTGATTTATCAAAATCGAAATGAATGGTGTTCAGTTGCTTGATAAAAACAGGATCGTTAGCATCATTGGGATTAGTACCCATTTGAATTTCCTGTCCGTCAGTGAAACCATCACCGTCGGTATCAGCTTTATTCGGATCAGTTTTATACTGATTAACTTCCTGAGCATCAGTTAGTCCGTCACCATCAGAATCTTTTTTCAATGGATTGGTATGATATTTTAAAACCTCATCACCATCAGTGAGACCATCACCATCGGTGTCTTTTTTCAAAGGATCGGTTTTGTATGTAAGTACTTCGTCACCGTCATTCAAACCATCACCATCGGTGTCAGCAACCAGAGGATTGGTCTTATACTTATTGACCTCCTGTCCGTCAGTGAGACCATCACCATCGGTGTCAGCTTTGTTCGGATTCGTACCAAGTTTGATTTCCTGAGCATCAGTCAGACCATCACCGTCAGTATCAATATTTTGTTTGGTAGTTTCTTTACTGGATTTACACGCCATTTGTACGGTTAAACCACCGAATAATAACATGGCAATCAGCAGAAAGTTGAATGTTCGTTTCATAAAAAAGCTCTCCACTCAGATTTAAATTGTTGTTTATAGGTCAAGGTTAAATAATGGATTAAAGTATTTTACTGATGTCAAAGTATAAAAAAGGTAATGAAAAAAAATTAGAGGATGAACTCTACATAAAAATAAAACATAATAAAATGTAACTTTTGTATGGCATTGAAGCAATTATAGTTATATTTTATTTATCTACGTGACGGGGCTATAGCTCAGCTGGCTAGAGCGCTTGCATGGCATGCAAGAGGTCCGGGGTTCGAATCCCCGTAGCTCCACTTTTCTATGTCGTCTCTAAAGAAGTGTCTCGACATAAATAACTGTTTTTTAATACCTCCATGATTAATACACTTCTATTTTTATAAGTCTATTCAGTGCTATAAATAAGGTGAAGTTGTCAGAAATCGTTCCCACTTGGTAAAAACCACTTTTAAAAACGATTTTTAACATAATTCATCTGTCCCCATGCAGTTAATGGTGTCCTTTTGTTAAATACATATGATTCTATAACTCAAAAAAATCACGTAATCATTATCATTAACCCGTATGTCGATTCCGCGATTCCTGGTTAGAGGTTGAAATAATAAGCCAGGTTATCTAAGAATATATATTATGTTGATAACCAAGGGTTATTTCATGCTTCTTATAAAGGTTAAAATTCTGTAAGTTACTGAATTGAAATACTCTGAGGGCAAAAAGAAGTGACAATGTAACATAATTTTGTACTTAGCAGGGGATGTTACTTACAAATTATGTCACATTAATCCTTTGTCAATGTGATTTTGGGTAAACACTTATCATAAACCGGCCTGTATACCGGTCTTCACATTGTCCCCTTATTTAAAATGTATTGGACTATTGAGTCCGTAACTTAAAACGAAGATTCAATGAAAAAGTATGCACTATTATTCATATCACTGTTCGTCATTCTATTTAGTTTCAATGATCTCACCTATGCACAGCAAGACAATGTTACCGTAGGTCCGTATCATTTAAAAAAAATCGTTGACCTGCAAACAACGAGCATAAAGAATCAGGCTCTTTCGGGAACTTGCTGGTCTTTTTCCACCGTATCATTTTTTGAATCGGAATTGATCCGGACAGGCAAAGGGCATATAAACTTATCACCTATGTTTGTAGTTAATCATGCCTATCGCGACAAAGCTACCAAATATGTACGTATGCACGGTAAAATGCAATTTGGCCCAGGTGGTGAAGCTGAAGATGTCAAGTATGTTTGGGAACGTTATGGGATGGTTCCGTTGTACGCTTATACAGGATTACCCGACGGACAAACAAAATACCGTGAATTGGAAATGGACAAGGCTTTAAAATCCATGTTGAATGCTGTTATCACCAATCCCGATGGTATGCTGGATCCTGAATGGCATAATGCTTTTGACGGTGCGCTTAATGGTTATTTAGGAAATCCTCCTAACACATTCACATACAAAGGTAAAACTTACACTCCTAAATCTTTTGCAAAATATCTGGGTTTGAATATGGATAATTATATTCCTATTACATCATATAACACCCATCCGTATTATAGCCGTTATATACTTGAAATCCCGGATAACTGGGAATGGGAGAAGTATGAAAATGTTAAATTAAATGATATGATGGATATCATAAATAATGCTTTGAAACACGGCTACAGTGTTGCCTGGGGTGCCGATGTGAGCAATGCCGGATTTAATTTCAAACGCGGCCTGGCGGTTATACCAAATTATATTGAAAACTGGGCAGACATGACAAAAGCATCAAAAGATTCCATGTTTACCAGGGTTTATAAACAGCTGGATGTCACACAGGCGTTACGCCAAAAAATGTATGATAATTATACCACCCAGGATGATCATGGAATGCAAATAATCGGCTTATACAAAGATCAGAATGGAGATACATTCTACCGTATAAAAAATTCATGGGGAGTTAAAGGTGTGCGAAAAGGTTATTTCTTCGCTTCAGCAGCATATGTTCGCATGAATACCACAACCATCATGGTGAATAAAAACTCCATTCCTGAAGATCTACAGAAGAAAATGGGACTTTAACAGTGATCAGTTACAATAAAAGCCATTCCGGCAGATCAGAAATGGCTTTTATATTATAGTTGATATCCGAAAACAGTCTACTCTGTGATTATTTCTATCCATCCAAAAGAAATGTTCAGGCTTTAGTTGACTTTAGTAGGTAACAAGCTTTATCTTTAATGCTCGAGGGTAAGTCCTATACGACCAGCTCCCTTTGAACTCCATCAGGACCGGAAGGTAGCAGTGGCAAAAAGGTTGTAGCGGTGCGATATGGGTCGCTTACCCTCTTTTTTTTAATTAGGCCACAGATTTTCGCAGAGGTGCCAGCATAGAGTGTAGTGCACAGAAGCATGGTACTTAGCGATGGATACTTGATTTAAAACTAAATGGTGTCAACCCGGCCTCCGATCAGGGACCTTGTAAATCAGGGCAATAAGCTTTCATTTGTTTATAAATGGTATGAAGTATTCATTCGTTGCCGATTCCTCCGCGATGGTCGGCATGACAATGGTAGGGGCCGGTGGAATAATGTACAAAAACAGGTAATAGACACTGCTCACGGTCTTTTCAATCCTGCCGGGAAATCTATCAATGAATGGGGGCGTTTATCATGCTTATTGCTTGTGAAGGACAATTGCCGTTGCGGATTCCTCCGCGATGGTTGGAATGACAGCGTTGGGGGCCGGCGTGGCATTAACCCCTGAGAGGGAGTAACAGGATAAGAATAATAAATCTACGGAGATCTGTAGCAAAAGAATCTGTTCGCCGTACCCCGGAATGAATCTAAGTACTCTCCAGCTTATAGTACTTCAAGTACTTATAATTGTATACTACTAACTGATAACTTGTCTATATGATTGGCAATCTGTTCGGCGTGTATGCGGGCATTCTCAATGAACCATTTACTGGTGTTGAAACCGCCACAAACCACTCCGGCCAGGTAAATGCCTATTTTACTGGATTCGTGCGTATCCT
>DATFMH010000144.1:0-5495 GCA_035267045.1 Balneolales bacterium | reverse complement strand
TTTTATCATTACGGCAATGAACACTACAGGTACTAATTTTATAATCCAAAAAGGATTATTACTCATTAGCTCTCTCTTGATGTCTGTATTTAATATCAGCAGCATTTGGGTTAATAACTTTACATATCTTGTTCAATTTTGTTCAAAATTTGTGTTATCGCTTACTTTTAATACACTTCTATAGATTTCTTAATGATTTGAGCAGAATAAAAAAATAAAAAGAGCCCTTTATTGTGTTTTCTGTGGGATTGTTGACCAGGTTTATCGTGTAGCCCTTAGAATGGATGGGTGTACTTGGAAAGGCTAATAAAGGTACTCTTTTTATTACGGCAATGAACACTACAGGTATTAATATTTACCCAAATAGGATAAATTTTATATCAACTAATTATCTATCTCATTGTCTGATGTTAATATGGTGTTCTCTGCTGACCTTCGCTATACATGCGTTGTTCTCTTGTAAACAAAAATTGTGGTGATCACTATATTCTATTTTCTTAATTATCCAGCTCTATTAAAAGAGTTGAAAGATCGGCATATTATGGTTGTTAACTATAATTTATTATTATTGAATGTGGTTATGTAAACTACTATTTTCATTTTTTTAAAAACGTAAATCATTACAAGAGACAAGCTATATCGAAAATCATGAAGATAATTTTATTTGGGCCACCGGGAGCGGGCAAGGGAACGCAAGCAAAATTAATCGAGAATCATTACAATATACCTCAACTTTCGACCGGCAACATTTTCAGAAGCCATATTAAAAGGCAAACGGATATCGGGAAAAAAGTTAAATCCATACTTGATGCAGGTCGGCTGGTATCTGATGAGATTGTTGTAGATATCGTTGTTGATGCTATCAATTCTCCTGAATACTCTCATGGTTATATACTCGATGGTTTTCCCAGGACGGTTTATCAGGCGAAAACTTTTGATAAGATTTTAGAAAAAAGAGGTGAAAAAATTGATGCCTGTATAGGTTTGGAAGTACCTCAACAGGAATTAATTAGTCGTATCTCATCCCGTGGAGAAGGCCGGGAAGACGATACAACTGAAAAAGCTAAGGTTCGTCTGGTTGTTTATGAAAACCAGACAACCCCCGTTAAAAAGTATTATAAAGAAAAAGGAATATATACAGGTATCAGTGGGGTCGGTAATATAGATGAGATTTTTACGCGGATAAAAAATATTCTCGATCGGGCTGCTTAACAAATCGATTATGATGTTAACAACCTGACTGTTACATCTGTTATTCCTTTAATACTTTCAACACCCTTAAATTTTTGAGCACCGGGTCCATATACAAACATTGGTACCCTGTTCAGAGTATGTGTACGCGTGGATAAATCTTCTATATTCCCGTGATCACTAGTTAAAAAAAGAGTATCCTGATTCCTTTTTTTATGTATCAATGCATGTAAAAACTGATCGAGGCGTTGTAGAATTTTATGAGAATATGATAAATCCTGACTATGTCCGGCTTTATCTGTGAGATAATACTCAACCAGGATAAAATCTTTTTCTCCGGCCATATCAACAACTCTTACAGCAGCGTCTTGAGCTGTTATAGCCGGAACATCTATTTTTAATTTTTTCCGCCAGGCATCTTGTAATATACCGGCAGTAATTGCTTTTCCTTCAAGGACTTCATTAACTGAATTCAAAGGAATTCCTGCACTTCTGGTCATATAAGTACAACAGCTCCATCTATCACGTTCTTTCGCTTTATTAAAAAATATTTGAGGAAAAGCATTCATAAAGTAACAGGTTTTACCCTTCTCCTGTAATCTTACAAATATGCTCTTCTCATGATATAAATACTTTGTTTTCGAATGAGGAAAAGGTCCAAAATGACGGCCGGCTATTTTTGAAGCATTTTTACCGGTAAAAAGAGTAGTTTGGCCTGTACCGCTTTGAGGTAAACCCTCTATGCCTAACCGGGCATCAATTGTTTTAAAAACATGATCCTCTTTTTGAATGTCTTCAACTTCTATTGTAAAAGGTTGTTTATCTGTCATAAAGGAGAAAGACGAATAGGTTTGACCGTTAGTAAATGGATTCAGATCACTTCTTTCTCCCAAACCTACACCATCAACAAATAAGAAAATAAATGACATTATTTTTCCAGAATAATTGTTACCGGTCCTTCATTCACCAAAGAAACATCCATCATAGCTCCAAAAATTCCGGTTTGGACTTCCAAAGATGTGTTTTTTTTAAAATAGTCAATCATATCGTTATACATAGGTTCAGCTTTATCCGGTTTTGCCGCTTCAATAAAGCTGGGACGCGTACCTTTATTTACGTTTCCATATAAGGTAAATTGTGAAACAACCAGCAAACCACCATTTACATCATCTACAGAAAGATTCATTTTATTATTTTCATCTTCAAATATGCGGAGTTTGACTATCTTACGACAAATCCACTCCAATTCCTTTTGTGTATCATCCGGATGAATTCCAACAAGAAGTAATAAACCATTCCCTATTTTTCCTGTTATATTACCTTCTACGGAGACCGATGCTTCGCTGACACGCTGTACAATTACTTTCATATGACCTGTTAATAACAATGTGGATTAATGCTAACAATATGTGGAAAACTGTATTTTTAAGTAAAACAAATAAAGTTATAAATCACTATCCACAAAAATAAATTGTTTTCCACAACTAAAAAGACTTCCAGAAGTGTGTTAATAGTTAATCTTAAAGTATATGTGTAATATATATAATAATGTGGAAAACTTTCTATCCTTTATTATAAGTCTTTGATTGTGTTACATATATTATCCACATTATTATCCACAGAAAGCTAACAGTAAAAAAATGTATCTGAATAAAAAAGTTATAAACATATCCACAGTGTTCTATTACTAAATACAAATTTCAAAATTTTATATTTATAAAAGAACCATGTGGAAAACTATTACTTTCCTATTTGAAATGAACAAACTTAGTTCAAAAGCTATTCTGTGAATGTTTAAAAAATCCGTATCTTAATCTTTCTGCAAAGCTGAATTATAATACCTTTCATTTATGTCTAAAAAAAAGGGAATCACCTATAAAGAATCCGGAGTTGATGTCAAAGCCGGTGAAGAGTTAGTTAGTTCAATAAAAAATATTGTAAAAAGAACACATAATAAATCTGTCCTATCTGGCATAGGTGGATTTGGTGGATTTTTTTTACCGGATTTTTCTGAATTTAAAAAACCGGTACTTGTAAGTAGTGTTGATGGTGTTGGTACAAAGTTAATTGTGGCATTTAAAGCTGATAAATACAATACCGTAGGCCAGGATTTGGTAAATCATTGTGTTAATGATATTGCAGTATGTGGCGCTAAACCATTATTTTTCCTTGACTACTTTTCGACTGGTAAACTACAAACAGAAATAGCTGCAGATGTTATAAAAGGATTTGCCATCGGTTGTGAACAAAATAATTGTGCGTTAATTGGTGGTGAAACGGCTGAAATGCCCGATCTTTACAATGAAGGTGAATTTGATCTGGCAGGTACCATAGTAGGAGTCGTTGATTACAATAAAATAATAGATGGGTCAAAAGTAAAAAAAGGTGATGTTTTAATAGGCTTCAAGAGCTCCGGGTTACACACCAATGGATATTCCCTGGCTCGTAAAGTTTTATTCTCAGAGTATGATATCAATGATAAACCGGATATGCTTGGTTCTTCCATTGGTGACGAGTTATTACGTATACATCGTTCTTATTTGTCTGTTATAAATGATTTAAAAGAATTGAATGGAATACATGCCTTTTCCCATATAACCGGTGGTGGTATTATTGGAAATACAAAAAGAGTTGTTCCAGATAGATATAAATTAATAATTGATTGGAATTCGTGGGATCGGCCCGCTATTTTTAAGCTGATTCAGGAAACAGGTAATGTCCCTGAATCGGATATGAGAGAAGCTTTTAATCTTGGTATCGGCCTGATTTGTATTGCTACCAGAGATGCATTAGATAGCATATCGAAATGGGCCGAAAGTAAAAATGAAATTATTTATCAAATTGGTCATGTAGAGTAAATTATTATGGCAAAAGTAAAACTATTAAAAATAGCCCATGCCCGTAGTGGTGATAAAGGGAATGCAAGTAATGTTGGTGTCATAGCCCGACACCCGGATATTTATCCTTTTCTTAAAGAGCATTTAACTAAAAATGCTGTTAAAGAGCATATGAAACACGTCTGTAAAGGAAAAGTAGAACGATTTGAGATGCCTAATCTCCAGGCTATAAACTTCTTACTGCATGATAGCCTTGGCGGAGGAGGGACTGTTTCTTTAAAATTGGATGCCCAGGGTAAAACACACGCCGCTCAGATGCTCAGAATGGAATTAGATGTACCGGATGAATTATTAAAGCTCGTAGATAAGTAAATAATCTTATTTATATGGTTCAGTTTTATTAATCATCACTTATTATAGGATACCAATTATTCCATTAATTTTATTACGTGTAGGTTCGTAAGCCAATCCAAATCCAAGGTCGATACGTAAATTGGACAATCCCGTAACGAAGTGTAACCCTATTCCATACACGGTTCGGGAATGATTAATAATGTTGTTTAAGGAGTTATTATCCAGGTTTGTTGCTGTATTTGTAAATAAAACCCCGTAAACCTGTTGAATATATAGAGGGAGTAAAAAGCCTCCGTTATCCGGATTAATAATAGGAATGGCATAACGGCTACTAAAACTGGCAACATTATTTAAACCCGCAAGAATATTATCATTAAACCCGGAAGAAATCAGATCACTTGTATTAAAGACAGGTATTTTGGTCTGGGTCTGTACAAGTAAACCAAGCCGTAATGATTGGTTGTATCTTCTTAATGGGGATAAATAAGTATAAATTCCAGCGCGTAATGCTTTTCGACTATCAGAGAGATGATTGGTAAAATCCTGTTCACCTTCGGCATAAAAAACAGTTCCTGTATTTGGTTGGGCATCCTGAATGTCCTGCTGTAATCCGGCTTTATAAGAAATGAAAAGATTACCACTAAACCTTCCTTTCCAATTGTTTCCAGTGAAATATTTTCCACTTGTAGTTATAGGTCTAGCTCTGAAAGTTTTTATTTCAGGCCGGATAAAAATGGAGGAATATCGGGCATTTTGTTTGAGTGTTATAGGAATTGGGATTCCAAATGAAAAACCCTGCTTCTCTTCGCCGTAGACAATGTTGTTAACGGTAAAACTAAGGGGTTCATCAAAAGCAGATACTTCAAAACCCGGGTAAAAACCACTATACCGATAAGTAGCATTATACCAGAGTCTTTGGTTCGATGTACTCAATTCAATATTATAGCTGTTGCGAAGTAAAAGGTCAGAGCTGGTAAATACAGCACCCCATCTTGTACCGGTAAAGGAACTGTTTAAAGCATAAGGTAGTATAGTTCGCGGTTTTAGCCAGTTTAAACCAGAATGAAAGCGTTTGACTTTCCATGTTTTTGAGGAGTCTGTTAACCCAGAAGC